>JAKLHB010000241.1 GCA_022710345.1 Planctomycetota bacterium | reverse complement strand
TAATTTGGTTCATCGTGATGTAAAACCAGGCAATATCCTAGTAGATGCTTCCCAACATGCAGTATTGGTTGACTTAGGTTTGGCCAAGCCTGCTCATAGCAGCCCAGATTTGACCACAGAAGGAGTGATCTTGGGCACTCCATACTATCTTTCCCCTGAGCAAGCATTGGGAGATATGTTGGACATTCGCAGCGATATTTATAGCTTAGGTTCTACCTTTTACCATGCAATTACAGGAATGGTCCCATTCCAAGGCAACACCACCATTGCGATCATCAATGCCAGATTCCTCCATGATCCTGAAAAACCACAAATCATTGTTCCTGAAATTGCGCCTACAGTTTCGAGTGTGATTGACAAAATGATGGCTCGACATCCGGACGATCGTTACCAGACTCCCCAAGAGCTGATAGATGCTTTGGACAAAATCAAACTTTAAAAAAGTATGGACCCAAAAAACAATGCCAACAACTCACTGCAATTCTTTCACCATCTCCATAACATAACCTAAAAATTGTGTTATGTTATGGAGCCTGAGCATCATAACGCAGGCTGATGATCATGTCAAAATCTTCAAAAAATTTGCAGATTTTTGTTGACATTTTCCTCAAAATATGCTATACTTGTTCCCCGAATTAGTGATATGCCCTGTCGTCTAATTGGTAGGACCCATGACTCTGGATCATGTCGTCCAGGTTCGAGTCCTGGCGGGGCAGCCAAAACGAAGAAACAATGATTCAGATGTCATTGTTTCTTTTTTTTTAGGGAGAAAATTTGTGAAGATCGCGGTTTTGTTATCCGGCGGCGTGGACAGTTCTGTCGCCTTGACGCTCTTACACTTGGCTGGCCATGATGTGACAGCGTTTTACATCAAGATTTGGCTCGAAGATGAGCTTTCCTTTTTAGGGCAATGCCCTTGGGAAGAAGACCTGAAGTACGCGCGGGCAGTGTGTAGCCAATGGAACATCCCTTTGGAAATTGTGTCGCTTCAACGAGAATACTACCAAAATGTGGTAGCGTATGCTTTGGAAGAACTCAAGCGTGGCCATACACCAAGCCCAGATATTTTTTGCAATTTGCACATCAAATTTGGCACGTTTTACGAACGCATTGATCCAAGTTTTGTCAAAGTCGCAAGCGGGCATTATGCCAGAATCCAAGAACACGACGACCACGTGCTCTTGCAAACCTGCCCAGACCAAGTCAAAGATCAGACGTATTTCTTATCCCATCTCTGTCAAAAGCAAATGCAACGCATTCTTTTTCCCATTGGAGAATTCACCAAGCCACAGGTCAGAGAACTAGCCACAAAATACAATCTTGCTACAAAAGACCGCAAAGATAGCCAGGGAATCTGCTTTTTAGGCAAGATCAAATACAATGTCTTTATCAAACATCACTTGGGAGAAAAAAAAGGCCCAATCATTGAAAAAGAAACCCAAAAAAAATTAGGAGAACATCATGGCTATTGGTACCATACCATTGGCCAACGAGAAGGGCTAGGACTATCCGGCGGTCCCTGGTATGTGGTGGCCAAAGACATTGCCAATAACATCATCTATGTATCCCGACAATTTGAAAAGACCCAACGCGCTCAAGACTCATTCTATGTCGCAGATTTCAACTGGATTTACCAACCCCTCTCAGAAACAGCCAACCTTAGGGTCAAAGTTCGGCATGGCCCACAATTTTATGAAGCGAAACTTGTACAAGATAATCTGGGACATCGTGTTATCTTAACCAAAGAAAAAGATGCCGGCATTGCACCTGGCCAATTCACAGTCTTCTACCAAGATGATATTTGCCTAGGCTGCGCCAAAATCGTCGAGCCAATGGACAACTCAAATGCTTGATAGCCTATTGGGACAAAGGCAAAGTTGGCCAGTAAGTACGCAATTTTTGAATTGATATAGGGTTAGGAATTATTGAATGAAGCTTTTGAAAGCCATATATGATCATATTCAGATTCAGACATTGAATGAAGCTTTTGAAAGCATATATGATCATATTCAGATTCAGACATAGCTTAATCGGCTACAATCTGTTATGGCATGCAGCTCAAATTGCTAGTGAAATCATGCACTCGAATTCAAACATAATTTTTAAAAAAATACGTTCCAATTGACAAACATCATAAATCCTGGTAAAATGTTATGAAACAGCAAATGCATTTAGTCATCTAAACGGGGAATTATTTCATGAGCTATGTCCAGCAAACCATTGCGTCGCTCGGAGATGTGAATGCTACGGCACCTTCTCCTGAGATTATTGAATTGGCTGCTCAAGGTTATCAAAATATCCAAACTGCTCTGCAAAAAAAAATCATAGGCATGGAACAAGTGATTGAGCAGTTATTGATTGCTATTTTCAGCGGGAATCATGCTTTATTGATTGGAGTTCCAGGTTTAGCCAAGACCTTGCTCATTCGTTCGGTCGCAGAATTGCTGGACCTGAAATTTTCGCGCATCCAATTCACACCAGATTTAATGCCTTCGGATATCACAGGCACTGAAGTTTTGGTGTATGATGAAGCCACTCAGTCCCGAGAGTTTACCTTTTTACCAGGGCCGTTGTTTGGGCATATCATTTTGGCAGATGAAATCAATCGCACACCACCTAAAACTCAGTCTGCTTTGCTCGAAGCCATGGAAGAAAAAACAGTCACCGCGCTTGGTAAAAAGTTCTCTTTGGAATTGCCATTTTTGGTGTTAGCCACGCAAAATCCTATTGAACAAGAAGGCACATACCCTTTGCCAGTTGCTCAACTGGATCGTTTTATGTTCAATATTCTAGTGAATTATCCTAGCCGAGCCCAAGAACATCGCATCATGCGCACTTCTTTGAGCTTAGACTTTGTCCCAAGCAAGCCAATTCTATCGAGAGACCAATTGCTGCAGATCATCGCTGCATCTCGGAAAATTGTTCTTTCAGATGCCATATTGGATTATGCTGTCAAACTTTGTCGAATGGCCAGGCCGCAATGCCAAGAGGCTCCTCATTTTGTAAGACAGTTGATTGCTTATGGTCCTAGCCCAAGGGCGTTGCAAAATCTCATTATAGCCGCTAAAACAAGAGCCATGCTGCAAGGACGGACAGAAGTAATAGCTCAGGATATCCAAGAGGTGGCACCAGCCGTGCTACGCCATAGGATTTTACTGCATTACAGAGCTGAAGCAGAAAATTTAACCCCCGATGCAATGTTGCAACGTCTGATCGAATTTGCAAGCCATATTCCCAGGCGAAAGTAACCATGCGTCATGTTTTTTTGGGGGCAACTCCCGCCAATTCCAGCAAACGCTGTCGGACACTTTCTTGCCTGCCAGGCAACACAGCTTAGCACGTACCTTTTCTTTCGATGGTTTCTGGGGCTGCTGAATTGGCACAGGCTTCGGAACAGCCTGTATATTCAGGATAAGAACTACTTCATTCGAATAAATTTCAGGATAAGAACTACTTCATTCAGATAAATTTCAAAAAACATATTTGTACAAGGAGGCCGCGCATTTTGCGCGTGAAATTTTGCTATGAAGCGAACCTACTGTGGATTTACGCTGGTGGAGCTACTGATCGTGATCGCGATTATTGGCATCTTGGCAGGGATTTTGCTTCCTACCTTGGGCACTGCTACACTCAAAGCTCAAAGAGCAAAAGTCAAGGCCACCATCACGCAATTGGAACAATCTTTGGCCAATTACAAAACCGATAATGGCAATTATCCGCCTGATCATGAAGCCAATACCGGCGGGGCAATTACTACGCAAGGAACATATAAATACAGAAACGATAGCCTGATCAAATACTTGGATGGAGATACAGGAAACGGCGGCGGCGCAATTTTATACTATGAATTCAGGGAACAATATATCAATGCCGATGTCAGTACTTTTGTGTATCTCGACGAATTCCAGGAAGCATATTGGTATCATAATTTCCATGATGATAGTGGATCAACCAGTAAAATTACGGATCCCAACCGTCCACTTCATCCCTGGTACAACCGAATCAATTTCCAAGGTGTGCAAATTTACTCTAGGGCGCACACAGCTTGGGAAACGTATGACCCAACCCCTACGGCTGATGTTGACACAGCGTATGGCGGCAACTTTAGCAATGCAACCAGAGATGATTTTCTCTGGATCAGCAATTACTGGAAATAGAGGAGAGCATCATGCGACGAATGTATGGTTTTACTTTGATTGAGCTTTTGGTAGTGATCGCTATTTTAGGGATATTGGCAGGCTTTGTATTTTCAGTTGGCGGCAGTGTGATGCTCAAATCCCAGATTAAAAACACCCAGGGCACCATATTGGCTTTAGCCGCGGCTTGTGAACAATATCGGGCTGTGTTTGATGCGTATCCTAACTTAGACTACCCGCCTACGAGTCCAGCATATCAAGGAAGCAACAAAGCTGTGATTAGCAAAGGCAATACTTCGCTCAAATACACAGAAGCCGAATACAAAGAATTCAACAAACGATTGCGATTCATGCTTGAAGATACCGTCTATGTAGTGGATGAAATTAGGCATGGTCCATTTTTAAATCAAAGCCTTCCTAAAACCAATGATGAAAGTGATAATTCAGACAATACCTATATGTACGCTGATGCCTGGGGTAATTTTCTACGCATTTGCCCAGGTCGAGATCATACCAAAGACACGCCCAAAGGATCGGATAACAAAGGCAAATCAGATGATCCCAAATATAGGACTGTATATCCAATAGACATTTTTTCCATGGGCCCAAACATGACCAACGATGTAGATCGTTCATCTGATTCTACTCAATTAGCCACTAAATTTAGCACAAATCTTGCTGGCTATGATGATGTTGTGAGCTGGATCACTGAAGTGCGATATGTTGAACAAAACTATGGTGCAGAAGTGGAGGATTAATAGAACATGCGCAATTTCCGTCCTGGTTTTACATTGGTGGAATTGCTTGTCGTGATCACGATCATTGTAATTTTGATGGGCCTGAGTGTTCCTGCGATTAGTGGATTTATGGAACAGCGGCATCTTAAAAATGCTGCACAATTGCTTCAAAGTGCTTGCTTAGAAGCACGTTCCAGGGCTATTGCTCAAAGAGAACGTCAATATGTCATTTTTTTCTATAATACGAGTAATTTTACCATCAGCAATTGTGTCACTGGAGCAGTAGTAGCAACAAAAACTAAAAGTGGAGCTACAGGCTCTATCTATTCGTATGATTCCAACGAAAGCACCACCAAAAGCATTGACCAAGTTGGGCAAGGCAATACGTTGCCAGAATTAGTTTCCTGTGAAACTCCCAACCAGACATTTTGCCTTACATTTTTTCCAGATGGTACCCTTGAATTTGATCCATCTGGCATGGATAAGGCCGGTGATCCGGAAGACCCTCCAGAAACCAATACAGATGTTATTTTTCAAGAAACTGGGGCACGATTGAAATGCTATGTGGACATCACAGCCAATACAGGGCGAGTGCGATTTGCAGTTAAATAGCAAAGGATTTTTTGTATGAAGCAAAAACAAAATGGCTTTACCTTAGTTGAGTTGTTGGTATCTGTGGCTTTGATGCTGATTTTGGTCGGCGCAGTCATTATGATTTTCAAAGACTCTTCTGAGGTCTTTAGTGTCTCTGATGCCAAAATGGCTGTGTATCAAAATGCTCGGGCTGCCTTTGAATTGATGGCTCGTGAGCTTACCAGTGCAGACAACTCTGGAAACCCAGGAACTATGTTTGTCCTTTGCCATAAACCTAAAGCACTGAACAGCCAAGACCTTTTTCAATTCCGTACCACCACATCGTGGGTGGATGGAGGTCGCAAAAGCGGAACAGCCATTGTCACATATAGCCTGGAATATAGCACAGACACAACGTTGTGGAATTTGGTTCGTAAAGTGAATGTGGGCGGCAAAACCCTCACTAATGTTCTGGCACAATACATTCCAGTGGATACAAGATCAGTCAGAATTGGCTACTTCAAATATGATACTGGCGTAAACAATTGGGTTTATATGGCCTCTGACCAGCCAAATAAAAGCGATGCAGAGGTTGTGGCAGGAACAAAAAGCACTTTTTCTGCTCAATCTCCAACGTATGGACCCAATTTACCAGACGCTATTCGGCTTACCATAACCTTCACAGACAGACAACGCCGTGTTTATCGTACGATCTCAAGAACGATATGGCTACCCAAAAGTACCATCAATTCTTAGAGCAATGCGCTCGGCTGATTTTCCTAAATTTAGGAGATTTTGAATGCGAACCAAAAAGATTCAAGGCTTTACTTTGATGGAAATCCTCATTGCCATGGCTGTACTGCTTGTGGGGCTTGTGGGAATCCTATCGTTGTTTCCAGTAGGATTGGATGCAACTCGCAAAGCAATTGAGGATACCAACGCTGCTCTGATTGCGGAGTCCGTATATGCCAGCTTGAGGGCTTCTGCACAACGCACGCAACTCATTAGCGGTAAAATGAAACTGGTCTTTTTCCATGATGGTATAGATCAAACAGAAAATGTTTTCCCTCTAAAATCAGATAAAGAATTCAAAGAAGGTGATATGCGAGGGAAAACGTTTGGAATTCCCAACCATCACTATGGCAATGCAACGAGCGATCCGTTGAATCCGCAGAATGCAGGTGGAGCACCCACAGATATTTTTTTAGCAGATGGAAAAACATCAAATTACATTGCAGTGTATACAGCGCCTCCATCTGACGGCGGCGACTATTCCCTATTGGGGCAATCTTACTCACGAAAGAGCAGCAATTATAAATTCACGACAATTGAAGAAGCCACAGATTTAGCCCAACTTGACCAACAACAGCTTTCTCAATATAGTTTCAATATTCAAATTTCATACCCAACCGGAAATCCCAAAAACCTTTATGATGTGGTAATCCGTGTGAACCGCAATGAACGTTTGATCAAAAAATTCTACACGCAATTGATGATTCCAACATTGGATTAAAAAAAGATGCACGGACATTATCCCGTGCATCTTTTTTTTGAGAAAAATTTCTTCTAAGTCTTGAAAACTTTTCGCAAAATAGAGGTACGATTGATTCAACAGACACTTCCTGGAATTAAGAAATTTTCTTTTACAGCGGTTCTCGATTGAGTTGAATACAAGAATGGGATCTTGTATGTTTGAGTGCCATGATTGACTCATGCTGAATATTGTATTCAATACGATTGGGAAGCGCTGTAAAACCTGGCTAGAAAAATTTATAAGATTTTAAAAAATTTTCAACTGAGGTTTTATATGACAAAACAATTACTGCAAACCATGGAAAAACTAACACCTCAAGAGTTATCAGAATTAGAAATGTTCGCAATGTTCTTACTAGCTAAACGTAATTTAAAAATCGCAGAATATCTCACGGATGAAATTTCAACACAAGAATTAACAAAACTTGTAGAAGCATCTGCTGGTTTTGATTGGCTTTCTTCGTCTAAGGAAGATGCATATTCAATTGATGATGGAAAGGCCGTCGAATGGTAGTGAAACGTGGGAGTGTTGTATTAGTTCGTTATCCATTGTGGATTTTCGGAAATTCTAACTTGTTATGCTAGAATATACTAAAAAAATATCCTTAATCTGTATCAATCAAAAAAA
>JAKLHB010000240.1 GCA_022710345.1 Planctomycetota bacterium | reverse complement strand
TCGCATGCTCCCAGAATTATCCATTTTGCATCGTATCTCCGGCAAGTATGCTTTATCCGGAGAAGCGCCTTATGTACGCAATGGACTTTTGCAAAAAACAACGCAATTGAGCACAGACCCTCACTCTCTGCTATTTTTTGGACATATCACAGATGCCCATATCGTGGATGAAGAATCTCCAGGACGAGTGGCTGCTGCTGAGCTATATTTAGAACAAGAATTAGGCGTGCGTAGCGCATTTCATCCCAATGAAGATTTGACCTTGCATGTCCTAGATGCAATGATCCACACCATCAATAAAATTGCAGGCACTACACAAATGGATTTTTTGCTCAATACCGGCGATTGCGTGGATAGTGCTCAGCAAAATGAATTGGCATGGTTTTTGCGAGTCCTTGAAGGATGGGGTGTTAACCCAGACAGTGGTGCTGATGAAGACCCTGTCTCAGGACCAGGCAACGATGCAAATGATATGTTCATTCCAGAAGGCCTAATTTCTAGCCTTCCATACTATAATGCAGTTGGAAACCATGATGTTTTGATCCAAGGCAATGTTCCGGCTTTTATGCGTGAACTGTACAACAGCATTGTCCAAAAAGTGCAACAGTCCATGACCATTCCTGACCCAGTTGGTAGTTGGAGCAATGCAGTCTTAACACCATGGGCCAAGCCGCCAGATCCCAAAACATGGAAACCAGGCACAATCATTGCTGATGCAACGCGCAAAACCCTATCTTTTGCAGATTTCTACAACATGCACCTATATCAATACACCACTCGGCCATGCATGGGATTCCCAAGATCATTGCCAAATCCAGAATATGGCTACTATGCAGTCTATCCAAAGCCTGGTGTCCCGATCAAGCTCGTTGTGTTGGATACTGCCCTCCGACTAGGCACAAATTTGGGTGCCATAACCAAAACAGAGTTCCAAGAATTCCTGCTTCCACAGTTAGAAGATGCAGCAGCCAAGCAAGAGCTTGTGATCATTGCTTCTCATCATCCAGGTGATTCGATCAAAACATTGCCATTTGCACGAGAAGCCATGTCTCAACAACTTGGCCAAAATCCAGAATTAGAGAGTATGACCCAAGAATTGCTCTCGAATTTCAATGATGATGCTGGGTATGTGTCTTCCAATGAATTCCAGGAAGCCTTGTTATCCTATCCCAATGTATTTTTGCACATCGCTGGCCACAAGCATGGCCATTCGATTAAACAAATTGGCACCCCTGAACGTGGTTATTGGGAAGTTCAAACTGGTTCACTCTTGACATACCCTCAACAATCCAGACTGTTTGAAATCGTGTACGAGGGGAATGAAACCTGTGCAATTCACACTTGTATTGTAGATCATGCATCAGATAGCCCATTAGCCTCGTATTCGCGCAAATTAGCTTATGACGATTGCCAGCGCGTTGGTATGCAACGCGAGAGAATTGGAGAAGTCCGGGATCGCAACACTATCTTGAGATTCCAGGTTTCTCCAGAAATAGCGAAAAAACTCTAAATCCAAGTATTTTCATACAAGGAGATTTTTGTTATGTGTAAATATGCAATCTTTTTCTTATTACTCATCGGTGGAGTAATTATGGCCAATGAACTCGAAGATTCGGCCCAACTTTTTATTCAAGCGCAAGTGCAAAAAATAGATCCGATTTTTAAGCAAATGGCCTCTACTTATTGGGAAGCCACAGGAACAGGCAAAGAAGAACTTTATGGAAAATATGCCGAACTAGAACTGCAAATGCGTAAAATTTTTAGCAATAAAGAAGATTTTGCGAAGCTAAAAGATTTCTACGAATGCAAAGGCATCCAAGATCCGTTGATTCAACGACAACTTGAATTGCTGTATTTGAGCTATTTGCAGAATCAAATGGATCCGCAGCTCATGGAACAGATGGTGAAACTTGCTTCTGCTTTAGAGGCAAAATTCAACACACACCGCGCTCTATTTGAAGGACAGGCAGTCGCAGACAATGTACTAGTTGGTGTTCTCCAATCTGAAACCAAGATGGATCGACGCCAAGCTGCTTGGGAAGCATCCAAGACTGTTGGCGAAGCAATCGCGCCTGACCTGATCAAACTGGTCAAAATACGCAATCAAATTGCCCAGCAGATGGGTTTTGAAAATTACTATGTCATGAGCCTACGCTTTGCAGAACAAAATAGCGTGGAGCTTGCGGCTGTTTTTGATGAATTAGCCACTGTAACAGAAAAGCCATTCATGGCACTCAAGAAATTGATTGATGCCAAGCTTAGAGAAAAATATGGGCTTGCTGCAGATGCCACTCTGTATCCATATCATTATCAAGACCGCTTTTTCCAAGAAGTCCAGGACATTGGCGGTGTCAATATGGACGAATATCTCAAAGACAAAGATGTTAAACAAATCGTAGAAAATTTCTACAATGGCATTGGCCTTCCAGTCACAGACATGCTGAAACGCTCTGATTTATATGAACGGCCAGGCAAATATCAACACGCATATTGCATTGATATGGATCGCGAAGGCGATGTCCGCACCATGATGTCTTTCCGCAATGATCGTTATTGGATGGACACCATGCTCCATGAACTCGGACATGGCGTATATTACATGTACCTTGACCGCAGTTTGCCTTGGCTTTTACGAGAAGATGCCCATACATTCGTCACAGAAGCCATTGCGCAGATGTTTGGCGGTATGACAACAAACGTACATTGGCTTCGCCAAGCTGTCGGTATTCCAGAAGATGTGCTCAAAAAATGGCAACCCACTTTGGAACTCGAACAAAAGATGAGCCTTTTGATTTTCTGCCAATGGAGCCTGGTGATGGTGAACTTTGAACGCGAACTCTATCGCAATCCTGACCAAGACCTCAATAAACTTTGGTGGGATTTAGTAGAAAAATACCAAAAAGTCAACCGTATTCCTGGCAGAGACAAAGCCGATTGGGCAGCTAAGATTCATTTCACATCTTCCCCTGTGTATTATCATAACTACATGCTTGGCAATCTCCTCGTTTCACAGATGATGCATCATGTTGCTGAGAAAATCTTGAAAGAAAAAGATGTGAGCAAAGTAACCTTTATTGGTCAACCCGAAGTAGGCAAATATTTCCGTGAACAAGTGTTTGGACTTGGCAAGAAATTGCGTTGGGACTATATGGTCATCGAATCCACAGGCGAACCACTCACGGCTAAGTATTTTGCCAAAGATGTTGAACTAAAAGAATAGCCCTCTATAATCTAAAAGAATAGCCTCTATAATCTATTTTATTTCCCAACAAGGCGGCATTGCCGCCTTGTTTCATTGAGAAAGGAAAAATAGTGTTCGACGAAATTCTCCATCGCACACCTCAGCCTGATTTTGAAACATTCGCATCTGTTCTCACAGGCAAGCAGCAGGCAAAAAAAGTGCACCTTGTGGAACTGGGGATTGATCCAGAGCTGATGCGTATCATCTACGAACAGCATTGGCAAAAGGCTTGGAAACAAGATACCCAAAGCCTTGTGCTCCAGAAGATCGAATTTTATTACCGTATGGGATATGACACATTGCGTTTTGCCAATGCTTTTGTCAATTTACCCCAATTCTTAGCAGACCGTGCTCAAGACACTGCTCCACTTTCACATGGCGTACGCACTTGGGTAAAAGAAGATGACGGGCTTATTCACAATTGGGATGAGTTTAAAGCAATTCCATGGGACCAAATCCAGGTTGATCGAGCATGCTTTCAACTTTATGCTCAAAATCTTCCACAAGGCATGAAAATGATGATCTCCTACCCATTTTTCGAGATTGTGATGCAAAATTGGCTTGGATACCAGGGGTTATGTCTGGGACTCATCCAAAATCCAGATTTAGTGGCCGCAGTGTTTGAAGCATGGGGGAACAAAGTTGCTGAATTCTATCAGACGTGGATTGCCGATCCTCAGGTAGGTGGTATTTTCCATTCCGACGATTTAGGTTATAAAACAGCCACAATCATTAGCCCAAAGCACCTTCGTAAATACGTATTACCTTGGTTCAAAAAATACGCTGACTTAGCTCATCAACATGGCAAAGTCTTTTTTCTACATTCCTGTGGCAATCTTGGGCTGGTACTTCCAGACTTAGTCCAAGAAATTCGCATAGATGCCCTGCATTCCTTCCAAGATCAAGTGATGCCTGTGGTCGAATTCAAAAAACGCTACCCACAAGTCGGAGCATTAGGCGGCGTGGATATGGATAAGCTCAGCCGTTTAGCACCTGAAAAACTCAAAGAATATCTGCAACAAATTGTCTCTGAATGCCAGCGTATAGGCCAATTTGCACTTGGTTCTGGCAATTCTGTGACCAATTATGTGCCTTTGGAAAACTACCTTACCATGGTTCAAGCAGCCCACGATTGGAGCAATCTATGAACAAAGTATTAGAACAACTCCAAAACACGATTGTCGAATTTGATTTAGACAATGTTGCTGATGTGATGAACAAAACAATTCTAGCCATTCCTGATCCCTTGCAAATCCTCAATCAAGCCTTGCTGCCAGCCATGAACATTGTGGGACAACGATTCAATGACCAGGAATATTTCTTACCAGAACTGCTCGCAGCAGCAACAGCCATGAACCAAGCTATGGAAATTCTCAAACCCCATCTGCAAAAAGTTCCAAGCTCAGGGCCTAAGTGCAAGATTGTGATTGGTAGCGTTTGGGGCGACATGCACGATATTGGAAAGAACATCGTGAAAATTTTGCTTCAAGCCGCTAATGTCGAAGTGATTGACTTAGGCAAAAATGTCCCACCTGAAAAATTTGTCCAAACAATCCAAGAACACAACCCTCAATTCTTAGGCTTATCTGCGTTACTCACCACCACCATGCTTGAAATGAAATCCGTGATCCAAGCCTTAGTCCAAGCCAATCTACGATCCAAAGTCAAAATCCTCATTGGCGGCGCACCTGTCACTGCCGAATATGCACAAGAAATCCATGCAGATTACTATTGTGCACAGGCACTCGATGCTGTGAAAATCGTGCAAGACGCTTTGGAAAAATAAGCTCCTGGCATACTCAGATAGCAAATAGGGCACTCTGTGCCTTCCCAAAAGGAACAGAGTGCTAGCCCCGATAACCTGACAAGCTGTCCTGTTGATTAGACTCAGCCAGGGCTACCGTACGGCTTGGGTCAGCATAGAGGACGCGAGCCTTCCATGACAAAGAATGATTTTTAGCCTATTTTATCTAGGGCAGCCTCTAACAGCCATTGTTCAATTTCTTTTAAATTTTTTGTTTGAAGAAGCTTTATCTCAAAAGCGAGCGTTTTTGAAACATTGTCTAAATCAAATAAAGTACGGTAATATTCTTGAGCAAAGCGCGTAAGTACGACAAGATTGTCAAACCCTTCTATTTCTCGAAGATAGCGCAAATGGATTATGCCCACGATCACGAGTTCTAAAGGCGTGAAAGAAAACGAGGAGGGTTGCATTTTTTGAATGGCTTGTATCAGTTGACTGATGATGAAAGGATTACCACGGGCCCCTCTGCCCACCATGATCGTAGCGTTTTCAGCCTCAACTTTTTTTAATTTTTCAAGAGCCTCTTTTTCAGAAAGTACCCCGCCATTGATAATGAAATGAACATAGCGTTCAGGATGAGATTGATTGAACTCATCTATTTTTCTTTTACAGCTTCGTAAGGCATTGTCATCGAGTGTATCGTAATGATATCCTTGCTCTCGTGTGTTGGGATGCATCGCGATCCAATGTACGCCTGCTTCCAGGCAGCGTTCTATAAAATTCATCACATCCGGGTGATTTCTAATTTTGACTCCTATAGGAAATTCTTGTCCCAAGGCTTTTTTGATCCCTTCAATGATTTCAACCACAAGCGTGATTTGATGCATCAACCCAGCACCTCCTCCAAAATAATAAATGAAATTCACCGGGCAGCCACAATTGATGTCTATGCCATCTGCTCCGGATTTTTTGATGACTTGGGCCGTTGCAATGAATAGCTTAACCAATTTTTCTCTATTCTGGGGATCTGCATACAAAGACTTGTATTTCCCTTCTTTGAGCGGGAAAATGGTTTTTAGAAAATTATTAGAAGTCCAATGTGGTCCAACAATTTGAATAATGCGATAGGTTTCTCCTCTATCCTCCAGATTGTCTAAAATAGAAACCGTGTCACCACTTTCATAATCAGACCCGGTTAGGATGTCTTCGATTCGAGCAAATCCTCGCCAGGATAGGCGCAAAGACGACGCAGGCATTTGGGCCATGATCGCTTTTACAATTGCATCCACGTGGCTGTAAAAGTTGGGTCCATTTTTTTTGCTAAGCAATGCTTGCAGATCTATGGCCGATTTGATCTTTTCCGCAGTGCCCCATATCAAAGTGGAAATAAACGTGGTAAATTTGTTCATTGGACTATTGACGGCTTGAGGAAACTGGCGGCTGTTGAATGCAGGGGCTTGGCTTTTTTGGGGGAAAGAATTCAGCGAAGGGATGCTTTCTTCACGGCACAAACGAAACACAGGCTCTTTCATACACAGAGAAATCACTGTGTTTGGATTTGATTTTTCGATACAAAAAGCTTCTTGAACCTCAATTTCTTCACCTAGATTAGCAATATTAAAAATCAAACCTTGTTGACTACGGGTTGCAGTCACAATGCTGGTGACGATTCCTAGCAAAGGATACCTGCGGCGGATTTTGACAAAATAATAGGCAGAAAAAAATTGCTGATCTGCAGATTCAGAAGTCAGATTTGACTCTATGACAACAGGAATTTCAATAGAAAGCGCTTGGATGGTTTTGGAAAAAAATTGAAGCGGGCTCCTCAATACCACACATTCGAGATTTTTTGCTTCTTTAGACGGAGGATAAGAGTATTTTTTTAGGCTTGCCTGTTGCTTGGAAAAAGCGCAGAGAGTTCTCATAATTTTGCTGACAAAGTCATGATAATTTTGGACAAACCTTCCCATGGCTTGATGGAAATAATGCGCATGAAAAACTCGCTTCGGGTCAACAGAGGCCAACGAATTAGCTCCACAATAATCCATCAATGTTTTTGTTCCTGCATGCAGAATTCCCAAAAGATCAACTTTCAAAGACATATTGATCTGCCCATTGGGCTGGCAAATGATAGAAAACTCTCGATTTTTTTCCTGAATCGTAAAACGAATCGCAGAATCGGGAAGATCGTCTATTGCATAATCAAAAGAAAGAGTGTTGATGTCCACAAACACATAGAATTGAAATTTTTTAAAATAATCTACGAATTTATTCAACAACAGCGTAGGTGGCTTTATTTCCTGCTGCGCATTAGGATTCAAAAGAGCATTCCGAAGATCCAAATAAAAACCAGAGGAAAACAAGAAATCTTCTTTTTGCTCAAAGACAAAGCTTTGTGAAAGTGGTTCTGAAGTTTGCATCATGATAAGCTCACGTTATCTCAAAAAAATTCCGTAAAACAATCCTACTACATGGTGCGGGTTTCCTGCGTTGTCTTTTCTGTTTTTCAATACGCTGGCTACATATTGGCTGCAAAAAAGATATTGTATGGTAAACAGAGGTTTCTGTAGTAACACAGAAAGCAAGTTTTACAATCCTTGCAATAAAAATGCATAATGCAAGTGCTTT
>JAKLHB010000024.1 GCA_022710345.1 Planctomycetota bacterium | reverse complement strand
GTCTGCCACTGTCTGCCGCGCCCATCAACAACGACATCGCCGACCGCTATTACCAGCAGGAGGCCATCCGGGCCGTGGGAGAGGTATTGGAAAAAAATCACCGTGAAGCCCTGCTCGTGATGGCTACCGGCACCGGCAAAACCGTGACGCTCGTGGCGCAAATCTATCGTTTGCTCCAGTCCGGTTTGGCCAAAAGAGTCCTGTTTTTGGTAGATCGCAAGGCTCTGGCTGCTCAGGCGGTACGGACTTTTGCATCTTTCAACACGCCATCCGGCAACAAATTCAACCAGGAATACGAACTTTACCACCAGCAGTTCCAGAAGGGTTATCTGGAGGAAGAGAAAGAGTTCGATCCCAGTGTTCTGCCGAATGCTTATTTGACTTCACCGCAAGCGAGCCATACGTTTGTGTATGTTTCCACCATCCAGAGGATGGCGATCAACCTGTTTGGCAAAGAGGCAATGCAAGCAACGGAAGATGAGGATGAATCCGGCGAGGATGTGCTCAAGCTTGACATCCCCATCCATGCGTTCGACGTGGTGATTGCCGATGAATGCCATCGCGGCTACAGTGCCAAAGAAACCGGCGTGTGGAAAAATGTCCTCGACTATTTCGATGCCGTCAAGATCGGGCTTACCGCAACACCGGCCATCCATTCGATGAACGTCTTCAAAGAGGTCGTCTATCGCTACACGATGGAGCAGGCCATTCTCGATGGCGTGCTGGTAGATTACGAAGTTGTGTGCATCCATTCGGATGTCCGCATCCAGGGCATGTTCCTCAAAGAAGGTGAAACCGTCGGCAAGATAGACCGCACCACCGGAGCAGAAGTTTTCGACCAGTTGGAAGACGAGCGGGATTTCCCTGCTGCGGATGTGGAAAAGAAGATCACCTCACCCGACAGTAACCGCAAGATTTTTGCGGAATTTGCGCGTCATGCTCTGGCGTTTGAAAAAGAGCGAGGTCGTTTTCCTAAGACCTTGGTCTTTGCAGCCAACGACATCCCGCACGTTTCGCATACGGATCAGGTGGTGAGGCTTTGTCGGGAGATTTTTGCTCGCGGGGACGATTTTGTCCAGAAGATCACCGCCAGTCCCAGTGTGGATCGGCCTCTACAGAAAATCCGTGAATTTCGCAATCGCCCCAATCCCATGATTGTGGTAACGGTAGACATGCTCAGTACCGGCGTAGATATTCCCTGCCTGGAATGCATCGTGTTCCTTCGTCCGGTGAAATCGAGAATCTTGTGGGTACAGATGCTCGGACGCGGCACGCGCAAATGTCCAGAGATAGGCAAGACGAGCTTTACCATCTACGATTGTTTTGGTGGCACACTCATCGAATATTTCCGCAACACCAGTGATTTCAAAGTGGAGCTTCCGCCGCAAGAGACATTGGAATTGCCGCAGGTCATCGAAAAGATTTACCAGAACGACGACCGGGATTACCACGTCAAAGTCCTTGTCAAAAGGCTGCGCCGCATCGAACGCGAGATGAGCGGCAAAGCGAGGGAGCAGTTTGCTGCGTATATTTCTGACGGCGATCTGGGTAAATTTACCGATCAGCTCGCCGATAAAATCCGCACAGACTTTACTGCCACCATGCAACTCCTGCGTGATAAAAAATTTCAGGATTTGCTGCTCCATTATCCCAGGCCGGACAAATTCTTCCTGATCGGCTATGAGGTAAAAGACAACGTTTCGTCCGAGATTCTGGTGAATTATGGCCAGGAGCGTGTCAAGCCCAGGGATTATCTGGATCAGTTCAGCCAGTTTATCCGCGAAAAGCAGGATGAAATCGAAGCGGTGCAGGTATTGGTGAAAAAGCCCAAGAAATGGCGTACCAAGCCGTTGGAAGATTTACGTAAGACTCTCCAGCAAAATCAATTCGGCGAGCCGGATTTGCGCAAGGCTGCCGGAGTAGTCTATCAAAAGCCGATGGCCGATATTATCTCGATGGTAAAACATGCGGTGCATGAGGAAATGCCCGTTTACAATGTCGAAGAGCGAGTGGATTTGGCCTTGAAAAAACTGACGGAGGGTAAAATTTTCACCGCCGAACAAAAGGAATGGCTGGGCCTCATCAGGGAACACCTGATCGCCAATCTGACCATCGAAGTGGAAGATTTCGCCCGGTCGCCCATTTTTGAAAGATTGGGCGGTATCTCTCGTGCCCGCAAAGTGTTCGCAGGCCAGTTAGAGCAAATCATAGAAGAGATCAACTATTGGATTGCTGCATAAAAAAGGATTCAACCAATGACCGATGTCGTAGCAAAGTTATGGGGGTTTTGCCACACCCTGCGCCATGACGGCATTGACTATGGCGATTACATCGAACAGCTCACCTATTTGCTGTTTTTGAAGATGGCGGACGAGAAAGGGATTCAAATTCCCAAAGGGTTCGATTGGAACAGCCTCAAAGAAAAGTCGGGTGAGGAACTCAAAGACCACTACACCAAACTGCTGGGAGTTTTCCAAAAGCAGCCTGGCATCTTGGGCGATATTTTCAACCAGTCCATGCCCCGTTTCAATAACGCCGTGAATCTGAAACGCCTGATTACCCTGATTGACGAAGAGGAGTGGTCGGCCATGAACGTGGATGTGAAAGGCCAGGCATTCGAAGGGCTTTTGGAAAAGGCGGCCAGCGAAGGCAAGAAAGGCGCAGGCCAATATTTTACACCGCGTGTCCTCATCCAAACCATTGTCCGCGTGATGCAGCCCGATCCACGCGGTAAGCCCGACTTTATCATCTGCGATCCGGCCTGTGGCACGGGCGGCTTTCTCGTGGCCGCCTATGAATGGCTGATGGAGACGACCAAAGGCGGTGCCTTAGACCGACGAGACATCGCGCGCATCAAGGAAAAAGTCTACTGTGGGCAAGAGCTCGTCCCCAGACCCAGAAGGCTCGCGCTCATGAACCTCTTTTTGCACGGCATCCAGGCCAATATTTACTTGGGCGACAGCATTTACGAGGCCAGACGTGGCGAACTCTACGACTGCATCCTGACCAATCCGCCCTTTGGCACCAAAGGCGCGAACCAGGCTCCGGATCGGGATGATTTCACGATTTCGACCAGCAACAAGCAGCTCAATTTCGTCCAACATGTCATGAGCATTTTAAAGCCGGGCGGACGAGCGGCCATGGTACTGCCGGACAACTGCCTCTTTGAAGACAAGGCGGGCGAAGTGTTCAAGATTCTCATGCAAGATTGCAACCTGCACACCGTCTTGCGTCTGCCTCGCGGCACGTTCACGCCTTACAGCCAGGGCGTCAAGGCCAATGTGATTTTTTTCCAGAAAGGGATGCCGACCCAATCTGTCTGGATATTCGACGCACGTTCCAATGTGCCGGGGATTACCAAGAAAGACCGTCCGCTTGCACCCGAACATTTTGCCGAGTTCGAGAAGTGCTATGGCACTGATCCCAATGGCCAAAGCAAGAGAAAAGACCTGGGCGAATCCGGTAGACTGCGCAAATTTTCCCTCAGCGAAATCAAGGAACGCGGCTACAAACTGGACATCACCTGGCTCAAGGATGAATCTCTGGAAGATTCCGAGGAACTGCCGGAACCGCAAAATTTGGCCAAAGAAGCCATCGGCGAACTGGCGATGGTCATCACCGATTTGCAAGAGGTGGTAAAGATGCTGGAAGAGGGGAAATAAAAAAGGTGACCATCGAATCACGATTACAATTAGGAACCAGGAACCACGAGGGGCCTCCTGGATTCGTGGGGCATAATCCTAATGCTCGTTAAATTAAGGAGATCGAGTCATGCAACAAGTTGTCAATGCCATATATGAAAATGGTGTTTTTAGGCCTACGACCCATCTTACCCTAAAAAATGGGCAGCAGGTAAGTCTTATCGTGGATATTCCTTCCGCAGTAGACAAAAAGGAAATCATCCAGCGTATGCGAGAATTGCGAGACAAAATGAAACCTTTGGAGGGAAGCACAAAAGATTTGGTGGAGGAAGGCCGTGAGCATTAAACGCATTGTGATAGACGCATCTGGAGCTTTAAAATGGCAATTGCGTGATGAAGAATCAATCGCTCAAGCGGATGCAGTGGTAGATGATTTTCTAGCGAAAAGATTGGATCTTATTGTTCCTACGCTTTTTGATTATGAAATTACAAATGCACTGAAAGTAGCCGTTACGAAAAAGCGACTGAGTGAACAAGAGGCGATGAAGTCAATTGCTTGGTTTCGGGCATTAGAAATTCCATGTTACGATTTTTCTGGACTCCAGGAATTAACATTCCAGCTTGCTTGCCGATATCAAAGGTCGGTCTATGACAGCTCCTATATGGCACTGGCGCAATCTCATCAGCTTTGGTTTTATACTGGAGACAGGCGGCTATTCAATGCGGTGGGGAATGTGCTGCCTTATGTAAAGTGGATTGGCGATTACCAATGGGATAACATCCCCTACTAAGGAATAAAAAACTATGCAATCTCAACCTCGGCAGGATGTTATAGAGGAAGAAGATTTACCAGCAGGATGGATTTCAACGAAATTAGAACTTTGTGTGGATATTTTAGATTCACAGAGAGTGCCAGTCAACTCAGATAAACGGCAAGAACGGCTAGGAAATATTCCATATTATGGGGCGACAGGGCAAGTCGGATGGATTGATGATTTTTTATTTGATGAACAATTATTGTTAGTAGGTGAAGACGGAGCACCATTCCTTGATAAATCTAAAACGATCGCATTTCTTATCAACGGAAAAAGCTGGGTAAACAATCATGCCCATGTTTTAAAAGCGATTGAGAAAGTTACCAGTAATACTTTTCTTAAACATTATCTGAACCAATTTGATTTCAGGGAGTATGTTAATGGTACGACAAGGTTAAAATTGACCCAGGAAGCTTTAAGGAGGATTGCTGTTAAACTTCCTCCCTTTGCCGAGCAAAAGCGCATCGTGGCCAAACTGGAGCAACTTCTCGGCAAAGTGGAAGACTGCCGAGAGCGGCTTGCTAAAATCCCGCAAATCCTCAAACGGTTCCGACAAGCGGTACTCGCCGCCGCATGTTCGGGAAGATTGACGGAGGATTGGAGGGAGGAAAATCCGGATGTAGAAAGTGCGGAGGAGTTGGTCAAGAGGATAGCCCACTCAAAAATAGCTATTCAAAGATCAGAATCTTCAAACTGGATTAGCATTGTGGTCGAAGATTTGTTTGATTCCTTTAGTGGTGGCACACCCAACAAAAATCAGCCTCAATACTGGAATGGTAGTGTGCCTTGGGTTTCCTCCGGAGATGTAAAAAGTGACGAAATTGAAAGTGGAGAACTTTTTATTACAGAAGAAGGTTTAAAAAATTCTGCTACAAAATTATGCTCATCCAATTCAGTAATAGTAGTTGTAAGAAGCGGAATACTTAAGCACACTCTCCCTGTCGCTTTGGTCAAAAATAAACTTGCGATTAACCAAGATATCAAGTGTTTTGACTCTGGTAACAGAGATATAAATTACTGGCTTTTTCTAAACTTGAAAGCCTTTCAAAATCAAATTCTGGGTTTAAATCGTGAAGGAACCACAGTTCAAAGTGTAAAATCTGAGACACTGAAAAAATGGTGCCTTTCTCTCCCACCCCTCGCCGAGCAGCAAGAGATCGTCCGGCGAGTGGAAGGTTTGTTCCGGCTGGCCGACCGGATCGAGGAGCGGTATCAGAAGGCCAAAGCCTGCGTGGAGCAGATCACCCAGGCCATTCTGGCCAAAGCCTTTCGCGGGGAACTCGTCCCGCAAGACCCCAATGATGAACCAGCTTCCGTGCTACTGGAACGAATTCGTCAGGAACGGGAATCTTCCCAGCCAGGGAAGAAGAAAAGGAGAAAAGTATGACGACGAAAGAAAAATTACTATCCGAGATTGAAACCATGCCCGAAACAGAGATAGCAAAACTATTGTCTTTTGCCGATCTGATAAAGCGTGGCGTAAACATTCACGGTGTTTGCCATGGCCGTCCAGTGGTAAAGGAGTCCGAGTTATCTAAACTAGACCTGGATGCCTTTTTCAACGACGGATTTGGGATAACCCGGCAATGAAAACAAAAGATATTTTTCTGGCCAATGTTCAGTATGGCATGGCCAATTATCCAAGACCGGTTGTCATCATAGAGGTTTGCAAAAACTCGGCTATTGTCGGTTTGATTTCATCGGCAATAGACCTTTATAATCCTGTGTACGATTTTCTGATTTTACCGGATAACCCTGAGTTTCCAGCTACCGGCCTGGATTGCAAGTCCATAATCAAAGGCTATCCTTTCCCAGAATTGGATTCCAAAAAATTCATTCGACAATTGGGATGCCTTACAGGAAGCCTTGCCGATGACTTTGACAAATGGCTGGGAAAATGAGCCGTGTATGAACGCAGATTTGATCAAAAGATTTTTTAGAGCGATTCAGGCTGATTCTGAAAAAGACTTACATCAGCTTTGCCAGAAAATCATTGAAGAAGAAAAAGGCAAAGGCCATACGGCTCTGGCGCAACAACTGGAAACTATTCTGAATCAGCCCAAGAGTAAGACAGTGCAACCCGCCGTGTTTTCCAGGCGGGAAAAAGAATTAGGACAGTTGCCGACGAGTAGTTACAATGATCCCTTAGTATCTACGATTCTACATGACGCTCTCCGGCATCACATGGTGTTGGATGCCAAAATAGAGGCCCACTTTCACCGTATTGAGCAAGAATATGTGGCCAGAGAGCGGCTTGCGTTATACGGTCTTCAGCCCAGGAAAAAGATTTTGCTGTATGGCCCGCCTGGGTGCGGTAAGACATTGGGAGCGGAAAGATTGGCATGGAATACGGGGCTTCCTCTCATCAAAGTCCGATTCGATGCGATGATTTCCTCGTTCTTTGGGGAATCGGCGGCCAACTTACGGCGCATTTTCGAATCCGTGGCAGATGCTCCTTACCTATTGCTTTTGGATGAATGCGACTTCATAGCCAAATCCAGGAACACGACTAACGACGTGGGAGAACTCTCCCGCATCGTGAATACTTTGCTACAACTGCTGGAAGATTATGAAGCTCCCGGACTACTGGTGGCCACGACCAACTTGGACAAGACGCTGGACAGGGCTATTTTTCGCCGCTTTGACACGGTATTTGAGATACCTTTGCCAGGGCTTCCTCAAATCAAGAAACTCTTGGAAATGTCGCTGTCCACGATTCTCACGGACAAACACATGCGTTGGAACGATTTGGCCAAAAAGCTATTGGGCACGTCGGCTGCCAATGTCGTCCAAACAGCCCAACATGCTGCCAAGAAAGCCATTTTGGAATCACGAGAAATCATCCGCCAAGAAGAACTGGAGGCCAGTATAGCCGAGAAAATTCAAGAGAACCTGGAGATTCAAGCGACCGTACAAATCTAGTAACTGCGGCTGTTAGTGGGAAGAACAATGGAAGATCAAATCATCATCGAATTATTGCAACAAATTCAAGACGGAAAGACCAAATTTTCTCCTGAACATGGGGACATTAAGGAATTTCAGAAGATTGCCAATGCCCTTGTATACATGGGAGAGAAAAGGTACGTGGAACTTCTACCTCACCGGACAAATTGAGAAGTGCACAATTTTTATGATGTTGTCTTTGTCAAAAATATGACGTATGAAGGCGAAAGAGTTTTAGACTTGAGCAAACAACAAAGCCAAGATGAGGAGCTTTCTAGCGAAGTCCAAATTTTCTATTCCTGGCAAAGCGATCTGGATAGCAAAAATAACCACTATTTCATAAGAGATGCTTTGGAAGTCGCTAGAAAACGGTGCAAAAAAACTACAAACCTGGATTTACGTCTGGATAGTGATACCCAGGGTGTTTCCGGTTCACCAGATATTGCCGAGGTGATTTGGAACAAGATAGACCATTGCGATATTTTTGTAGCGGACATTTCCATCATCAATCCTGATGCACAACATCGAAAAACGCCAAATCCCAATGTGTTGCTGGAATTAGGGTATGCTGTCAAACGGCTGGGCTGGGAAAAAATTATCTGTGTCTTTAATTGCATCTCAGGGAAAGTGGAAGATTTGCCATTCGATTTACGAGGGAAAAGAGTCACCAAATATACATTCCCTGACGGGAATAAGGCTAAATCAGAATGCAAAAAACAACTCGAAGACGTTTTGTATACGGCCATCGTAGCAGCTATCGAAACAATCAATCATGAACGGGAAACTCAGCAGGCATCCGTTGCCAGCAAAAAAATCCCAGAGTTGGAACTTTTCGTTACAGAATGGACTTTGAATCCTACGAATAGCAAAAAAGGTTATTTTGGGATATGCCTCAAAAACTTATCCAGCAGGACGATAAGTGACATCCGGATCAAGGCAAATATATCTCCCACATCATTCGGTCTTGCCAAGGCTGATGTAGGCGGAGGATGGTTCAATCCCGACATCCATAATGTGGATGCCAAATTGGAGTTTCCTTTGCATCCAGGAGAAAAGCGGCTGATTGCCAGAGTCACCAACATGGAAAGCGATTTCCGCACGGAATCGGTTTCTGTAGCAATTGAAATTTACGCTCAAGATTGCCAGCCTATTTCTAAATCTTACCATTTATCAGTCTCCTAATCTGGTTTCTCCTCTCAAAACCAGAGTGAGAGGAGAAACCAAAAACATTGCCAAATTTTCTTCAAAAATCCCCTGTATCCTGTGCAAAATCTAGCTTTTTTCGGTATAATTATAATAGAAGGTGCGCCGATGTAGTTTCTAACATTTGTGCCATATAACTATAGGAAGCACAAGGACTTAACGCCGCTGACCTAGACTTATTCGAACTAGACTCGACTAGGAAAGGAGCTGGCGGAAAGGGGACATGAAAGGCTTACATCAAACTCTAAGTGTTCTGTCTAAGATGGTCATGATTACGTACAGGAACTATGTTAAGTCTCATGTGGCCTTGATATTGGCAGGTCAGCCATCGTAAGATGTAATGATGTTATTCTATATACTTAACTAATTCCATCTGAGTATCCTTTACAATATTCGAATCATATAGTTGCCGCAATTTTTCATGTATCCCATCCAAGTCAACACAAAATACACCCAAAAATTCATTCCTATATAAAGGCTAGATTGTTTTGTATTCCAACGATTATACTAAACAAGCTGTGTTTTATAAAATTCAGCAAACTTATCATTCGTTCAAATTAACTTAAGTTAACCTCCCAAAACATTAATTTTATTAAGCTAGGTGTGTACACCCGAAAAGCCGGGTTCCTCTGACCGGCCTGCTTACTTATTTTTATCAGAGGAAATTTATATTGCAGAGGAGATTTTAGTATGGCAAGCAAAGCAATTTATTATGGTCAAGTCCAATTGATGCCTAATGTTATATGTGATGGTTATGTTTTAGATGATGGTACCGCAGTCATGAGTGAGAATGGAACAGCGAACTTACTAAACATGAACCAAATGGCTTTAAACCGCATTAAGACTACTGGGATACCAAAAACGCTGGGACCCTTTATTGAGAAGGGTTTGAGCATTAAGACTACTTCATCAAAAGTGATAGCAAAAAACAGCCCTTATCAAGGCAGATGTATTGAAGTTTACAACAGTCTTATCATCGCATCTCTAATACGAACTTATGCTTTAGCTTTAGCTCATCGTATATTACAAAAAAATCAAGAGCATATTGGAGAAAGATGTGTAATTTTACAATCTTCTCTTGTTCGTACAGCTTTGGATGTAGCAATCAAAGAAGCATGCGGATTTGCACCAAACATACAAAAAACAGCACAAAAGAATTACACAGATATTGTAAGCATCATCAAAGAATTGGGTTTTGCTTGTTCTGTTTCTACAGAAATAGTAGGCAACAACAGCATCTTTTTCAGTAACTTTTGCTGTCAACGAAAAAAGGCTATGTTGAGACATAGCCTTTGCTCGAGTAAAAATAAAGCAGATAGAGCATTATGTGTGGTTTTCAGCTTATTTGTATCATAGAAGTCTATTCTAAAATCCCTGCCGTTTATTTAAACTGGATTCTAATTCATCGGTGGATGCAATGGCCTGCCCAAGAAATCCCTGCCGTTTATTTAAATTGCTTGATTTCGCTTTGTTCGAGCCATGTGCGAAGGGCTTGTTCCATCTTGAGTAGGACAAGCATGTTTTTTGCATTTTTGAGTAGTTCGTCAGGGGGCAGATCTTTGCTGGGTTTGAGTTCTGTAATAACGAGGAGATGGTAGCCCCAAACTGTTTTAATAGGTTGGCTGAGGGTCTTTTCTGATAGGCGATAGCTGGCTTCTACGACTTCTGGTAAGCTATCTGTAGGCAGTGGGCCCCAGCCTAAGTGGAGCAAGAAGCCACTGAGTAACGTGGAAGCGCTCCAGCGAGGGATCCAGCCTAAATTGCCACCTTGGTATTTGGTGCTTGTATGCTCTGAATAGGCCGCAGTTTTTTCACTAAAATTGCTTAAATCTGGGGAAATTTCGCTGCGTACTTGTTGAATGCGTTGAGCCACTTGTTGCTCAATCTCTGGGGACATGGGCTTGCCAGTGACTAGATCAACTGTGCTGAGAAAGAGATGGCTGACTTTGACCATCCCATCGCTGAGTGCAAATTTGTCTTGCTCTGCTATGCGGGCGATATCGGAACTTTGGAGTTGGGAAGCTATGTGAAGTCGGAATTTGGTGATGATTTTGATACGCTCTTTGAATAGAGGATAATACATGTAAAATTTGGTGCAGCATTTTTCGCGGATCATGGGCTTTAGCTCTTTGGTGGAGAGAATATCTTGCCAAATTTCGGCTAATGGTTTCAGGTCTTGACTGGTCAAGATTCGTGATTCTTTGCTTTTGATCCAGTCGCCGTGTTTTTTTTGAAGTGCCGGGCTTTTGGCAACAATGATTTTTAAGTCTTTCAAAAATTTGATGGAATTTTTAATCCCTGATTCAAAATAATAGGCAAAAAAAGGTTGGGCATAGCGGTCTGCATCTTCTTCATAATCTTTTGCCTCGCATTTGATGGTGATGGAACGCATTTTTTGTTCAATCACTTTAAAGATGATCATTTCTTGGAGATGAGCGGCTACCACGCTTTCTTTGAGTGCTTCTGCAGCTTCCCCATAAGTCTTTTGCAGAATCGCATCCAGGTCTTTTTGCAAAATCGTCTCGCCATTCACAATTGCGACTGCTTTATTGGGGTCCGAAGGCTGCGCTAGTAGTCCCAAAGCACACCAACAAAGAAAGGCATACAGCAACCAGTTTTTCATTTTTTTCTTCCTTTTGATAGAAAAGGCGACCGTAGGATCGCCTTATAAAGATGGTGGCAGAATTTGTGCAATTGGGTTGCCCAATTGGATTTCTTGACCGGTTTGGAGTTCTAAAAATTTGATTTTTTGGTTTTGAAATAGCAAGATCACGGTGGAACCTAATTGAAAGCGGCCTAATTCCTGGCCTTTGTTCAGCGATATTCCTGAATAAGTGCGGTGTACGATATTTTTGCAATGGGCTTGGCATTGATCGTATGTGACTTGGATTTTGCCCACAACCGTAGCACCAATTTTGATCACAGCAATTTTGCCTAAACATTCGTGTTCTAAGAGTGTGATCACACGTTCATTGAGCGTGAAAAGCCCTGGAACATTGGCTACTGCAAAGCGATTCACAGGGTATAGTCTGCCTGGAATATGATACATCTCACGTACATAGCCGCTCACAGGTGTATGGATCCGATGATAATCGTGTGGGCTTAGATAAAGGGTAATATAGGACCCATTCTGAAAATATTGTACATACTGTTCCTCAAGCACCAGTTTTTCTAATGAATATACAATGCCCTTGGCTTGAAATAATGTGTTTTCCTGGATTGTGCCAAATCCTCCAATATGGGCATCTACGGGAGAGACAACGATGCTAGTGTCTTGGGAAATAGGACGGCATTCTGGTTTTAGGGCACGCGTGAAAAATTCATTGAATGTGTGAAATTCACTTGGCATGATTTCATGTTCTGCAATATGATAGATTCGAGAAAAAATACGGATGCCCATTTTCACTAGCCATCTAGGTGATTTCCATTCCGCCCATTTCCCTAAGATTGCTGTGAGCAAATTTTTAGGCAATAATCGTAAAATTGTTAAATTTAAGTATTTGCCAAACATAATGTCCTCTAAATCAATCGAATACGCAAAAAAGTATTGCCAAATTGGATATATTGATCCTCTAATGAGAAACAAGCTGCTTTTTCGCCATTTTTTAAAACTGTGCTTGTATGTGGATCGCGATTGGCATCTCGGAAAACAATAACTCCATGTGTGCTTTGCAAATCTTTTGCGTATCCAGCATTAGAATCTAAAGAGATGACCGCATGATTTCGAGATAAGCAAGGATCACCTTCGATTTCAATTTGGTAGATATGGCACTCTTCTTCTTGTTTTTCAACACATGATACGACAAATTTGGGATCGCTTGGTTTAATGTTTTTTTTGGTTGCGCTTTTGCGACCAATGTGGAGTTGGGCTGGCAGGGTAATGGTTTGCTGAAAAAAATTTTCATATTTGGGCATCCAAAGGCAAATTTCGCGTTTTTCAGTGTTTGGTAAATGGATGCGTTGTGTTACACTTTTGCCAGCCGCTGCATTGTGTATGTTCAACTTTTGTCGTAGTTCAAGAAAAGCATTGCGCAAAATTTTGAAATCAGGGTAGCGATCTTGCGGATTTGGATCCAAGCCTATCGCAAATACCTCTTGGATATGGATGATTTGTTCATCAGTGTATGACGAAGCGAAAAGATGAAATGTGATGGTATTCAAAGGGTTGATTGGTAATTTGCCACTAAATAGAGATAGAAGAAGCTGGCAACTGAAATAGGTAAGACGGGTGATATTACGCCGCCAAAAACGATCTGATTTCATTTCTGGCGGCCCTATCAGTGACTCCTCTTGAATGTATGGATCACTTTCATCAAAAGTACGGATAGTGTCTATTCGAATTTTGTTTTCATGTTGAAAGATCGCAGAAATACTGTGAGGAACACGAATGTAATAGTCTGCTACAATACTATCCAATTCATCCACAAAACATAGAACCGAATCTAATGCTTGTTGTGGTGCTTGTGGAACATGTTGAAAAATAGGATGAAAACATCCACGATCAAAATTCGAAAAGAGGTCACTCAACGCATTTCCTTTCGTTTTTTGGACTGCGTTTTTATATATTGATACCAAGAATTTTGTTCTAATACCTCGGTTCTTCTAAAATCTTCTCGAGCTAATGCTAGGTTCGGGCTGCTTTTTTCTTGATAGCATATAGCTCGCTTAAAGCAGGCTAAACGATCTTTTGGATTGGCTGCGATGACTTTGCCAAAATCATCAATAGCTCGATCATATCTACCGCGACGCATATAGCAAATCGCTCGATTAAAATAGTGCATTGTATTATCAGGTTCAATGCCAAATGCTTTTTCAAAGGCACTGTCGCTGGCTTCGTACATTTTTTTCTCGCTCAGGATTAAGCCTTCAAAGTCATATAAAAGAGGATCATCAGGGCTTAAACTTTGGGCTAGATGAATGTCATTTAATGCTGCATCTAACTCATGCAGGAAAAAATAGGCTTCGCTACGTGCCTGGTATAAAGAAGCGCTTTTACCGCCACGGTTCACAGCAACGACAAAATCATGCATTGCGGATTCATAATCTCCTTGCTCCAGGTAGATTTTCCCGCGTGTTTCAAATATCTCTGGCTTGAGATAGCCTTTGAGTATGGCCTCTTCTAGATCATGTAAAGCACTTTCAGAAGCGCCAACTTGGATGAGAAATTTTGCACGAGCCCAATATATTTTGCCCTTTTCTACGTCTGTATTTTTGCTAGCAATGTGTTCTAAAGCGTGGAGGGCTTCTCTGTATGCGCCCATATTGCGGTATTCAGCAGCCTGTTGCAAGAGAACTCGGTTGAGCAGGTCTTCTACATCCATATCTTGATAACTGAATTCGATTGCATTTCTGAGATCTTCAATTGCTAAAATCCATGCTTTTTTTTGGATATATAATAAAGCACGTAGATAATAGGCTGCACCAATATCTTCGCCAGTGTCAATGCACACAGACAAAAGCTGCAAAGCTTCATCAAAATTGGTATGTTCCAAGGCTTTTTTAGCTTTGAGCAAGGTTTCTCCACCCACAATTTTATTTTGTGCGAGCAGTTTATCTACGGCAATTAATTCTTGTTCTTGAGAAGTGACCGCATCTAAATGAAGAGGCGATTCGCTGGCAAAGTCACCTGGTTCTGAGTTGATTTCTTCTATTTCTACCACTTCTTGTTGGCTGGCAGGCGTGGCGACAGGTGCTGCTGGCTCTGATGGTTTTGCTTTCTCTGGAGCAGTGGCTACACTGGTTGCAGGTGGTTGCTTGCTTACAGGCGGTGGTTGCTTGTTTGGTTCAGTTGCTGGGACAAGCATGGCTTGAGGCAAATTTTCTTCATACGTTTCTATAACTTGTATTTCAACAGGTGCACTGGGTGTGTTCGGAAGATTGTCTTCTGGCAATTGTGTGGCTTCTACGGCTTCTTCCACAATTTCGGCTGCTTCTTCTGCTACCACTGCTTCTAAAAGATCTGCCTCTTCTTGAACAGGTATGACATCTGCAAAATCAGCCTCTGCAATGATTTGTGGCAATGCAACAGGTTCTTTTGTCTCTGTTTTTCCTTTTTTAGTAGGCTCTGTCGGAGAAGTTTCTGGTTTAGGGCCAGTTTTTTTAGTATTTGGGGTTGAGGTCGAAGCTGGTCCTTTTTGCAAAGCTAAATCTTTTGGTGTGGAAAGCCTTTTGGATATGGATCCAACTCGATCTTGTTTGGCAGCTTCTTTATTACCCCGAATCATTGTTTTGTGAGCTTCTGGAGCAGGTTCTTTAGATCGAGTTTGGGGTTTGGCTGCTTCTACAGGCGTTTCTGGGACCAACATCTTAGATGGTTGTACCAATTCTTCGTATTCTTCAAGTTCTCCCGTTGTTTCCAGCAAATCTTTGCTGCCGATTTGAAGCTTTCCCTTGTGGTCCCCTTCTAAGTCAATCTCATGAAGGTCTGGTAAGCTTGGAATGTCAAATACTTCATCGTTGTCGGCATTTTTGCCGCCAATTTCTTGAACTTTTTGCTCAAGTATTTCTATTGGTGGAATTTGCACTGGTTTGCCACATTTAGGGCATTTCCCAACTTTACCAGCGAATTTTGGCGATACCTTAACTCTTTTACCACAAGAGCAAAGAAATCGAATTAGTTCTTCAGCTTGTTTACGTGCTTTCAATCTTTTCCCCCTCAAAGTGAATTTTAATCCATTCAATGGCTTGAGGATAAGTGTTAATTTTTCCTTCGAGTTGTTGGTCTTCGAGGGAAGTTAAAATTTTGTGAAAAATTGGCCCTGGCGTAAAGCCTAATTGCATTAAATCATGGCCACGTAAGATAGGCACAGGGTGTAAGTCTGTGTCTGTGAATGTTTGGAATTTACTACAGCAATATTGATATAATCCCCATTGTTGCTGATCTAAAATACATTCCCAGCCGTAAAGTTCCAATAAAATAGGAAAACCAGGGATGCGCATCCAACGTTTGAGTTGTGCTTGTGATAGTTGAGTTATTTCAGCCAATTTTGGATAATGCTCCAGCAATAAATTCAGGGATTCAACTATTTTTTTAGGAAGGCATAGTCGTATGCCAATTTTTTCTATCGAAACGTTATTAACAATACCATATTTTTTCAAAGGATGCAATAAAATGAGCAAAGCTAATTCAAAATTCAGCAATGGTCCGGCTAATTCTAATATCCAAAAAATGTTATGTTCTATCTCTGCAAATTTTTCACCCAAAGAATCTTGACTTAACTCAGGCATGATGAGAGGTAGCATTTTGCTTTGGGACAATAAAGCCAAAGCCCTGCTTGGATTGGCAGAAAGCATCATAGCCATGAATTCATCTCGAATTCTTTCCCCAGATACATATTGAATTGCATCATGGAGTTGCACCACAGCATGCCATGTATTGGGTTCTATCTCAAAATTCAGTTGGCAGGCAAAGCGGATGGCCCGCATGAGACGTAGATAATCTTCTTGAAATCTTTCTTTTGGTATGCCAATGGTGCGAATGATTCTTCGTCGTAAATCTTCCTGGCCATGTACATAATCGTATGTTATATTTTGGACTGGATCATGAAATAATCCATTGATGGTAAAATCGCGGCGCAAGGCATCTTGTTCTGCATCTCCAAAAGTAACGCTCACTGGGCGACGGCCATCCACGTATGCTCCATCTTGACGAAATGTTGCAATTTCAAATATTTCATTTTCATAGATCACTTTGATGACACCAAATTGGACACCAACTAAAACAGTATGGCGAAATAAGGCTTGCAGTTCGGATGTAGTTGCATTGGTGACAATATCATAGTCTTTGGGTGTTCTTTGCAAAAGAAAATCTCGAACACAACCACCACATAAAAAAGCCGTGTATCCTTTGTTTTTGAGAATCCGTATGAGAGCTATTGCTTTTTGATATGAAGTCATAACTTCTTGCAACCTAGATGGATTCAGTATTTTTTTCAACAACTAAAATTTTTTGTCCACAGCGAATCACCTTGACTTTGCTGCCTTTTGGAATCATACATCCTTCTGTGATTGCTGGTAAAATTTTGTCTTGAATTTGGACCTGTCCTTTAGGTTCTAAATAGGTAATCGCGATCCCTTCTTGGTGCAAAAAGGAAGATAGAGGGCCTGTGGGGATTTTTTCTTTCTCCCATGGAAGATCAAAGCCAAAATAAAGAATTGTGCTGAATAGCATAATGCAAATCAAAATACCAGCAGCAGCTATGGCTTGTGCTTGCAAGAGCAATACAACGCTTAAGCTTGCCAAGATGGTGCAGCAAATTGTCAAAATATTTCTATGTTGGCTTTGTACCATCAGCAATCCACCAATCCATACCAAGAAAGCCAATAAAAATAATGTGGTCGGAAACAGCCAAGTCATGGCATATCCCCCTTTCGAATTGATGTTATGGATTGCTACAATTGGAGTTCTAGTCCATCTTTTGCTAAAACATCTTTTGATGCAAGATGTTCCAAGGCTTCTTGCCCAGGATGTACCAAAATAAGGCGTTTTGTATTGAGCTGAGGTAAATTTTGTTCAATTTGTTCATAAGAAAGATGATGGTCTTTGACAGATTGGGCGTAGTAGCATTTGCACTCCAGGATTGCTATGTCTGTGCCATTGCATAGCGCAGGAAGTTGGTCATTCCAAACAGTATCTCCACTAATTGCAATTTTATAGTCGTGGATTTGGATTCGATAACCCAAGCAAACCATAGAGCCATGTACCATAGGGATCGGCGTAATTTGGAAATGGCCATCCTGAAGAATATCTTTTGTTTGATATGGGCTATGTTTTTGAAATTCACGGACAAAATGCACATTCCTTTTTAGGCCAGGATAGCATAAATTGTACGCTTTGTAAAATTGATCTTCCACATTTTCTGGTCCTGCGTATAAAATAGGCTTTGTCCTTCCCAAGCGATCCATAGCCAAATCTAAAGCAACGATGCCAATGAAATGGTCGCCATGGAAGTGAGTGAACAAAGCAGCGTTGATTTCAAATATAAGCGCTGGATTGTATTGTTGCAAAAGATATAAAGTAGTAGGGCCGCAGTCCACCAATAGGTTTTTTCCATTGCTTTGAAATAAAATGGCTTGGTTGGCCCTTCCACCAGTATTCAAAGCATCTCCTGTCCCTAAAAATTTGATTTTGAGATTGCCCATGCCTACCCCAATTTTTCACAAGGTTGTTTGTAGGAACCTGCCAAGCTGATCACCACTAAAAACACTGCAATTACGTTCCAAGCAATTGCAAATTGAATGTATTCAGCAGCATAATATAAAATCCAACACTTGCCAACCCATAGTGGCTCGGCAAGAATGCAAATTTCAACAGGCAGTTGGGTCCAAACATAGGCAAGGCTCTGCAAAAATAGTATAGAGCATACTAGCCAGCCCCACCATGCTCCGCTATATTTGCGAATTCTAGCTAAACAAAATAATGCTCCCCAACCCCAAATCAGCAAAGGCACAATTTTCACTAAAAAATCGAAAAGGAAAAAGAAAACAAAGTTTTCTAAAGACTTTACCCATCCCCAATGAATAGGTTCATACCCAATGGTTTGAGGAGAAGTCATTGTGGCCAGCAGACGAAATGAATCACTTGCTTTGTTTGGAGATGGAATTTCAGTCACAGATGGCGTCGCAGTGACAGGCGGTGTTGTCGCAGTGACAGGCGGCGTGGCAGTCTCAGGAACATTGGGCTGCGAGGTTGTCACTTCGGGTTGTGCAGGTACTTCAGGCTGCCCAGGCTGTGGTTGAGGGATGATGGGCTCGCTTGTAGACATAGCTTGCTTCCAAAGGATTGTTTTGGGAATGGCTTGTGTTTCAGCATCTGAAGCAAAGCTATACGTAGTACTAGAAGTTACATACGCTGGGACTTGTTCTACCCATGATAATGCCAATTGAGTATACGCATAAAGCACTGGATATGGTTCGATTGTATCTTTAGAATAACAAATGTGATTGTTAGAATGAACAATCGTCACAGTCGGAGCTTTTGTAAATCCAAGTTTTAAAAGCGCTTGCCGCTGTGGATCAACATAAAATTTGAAAAAACAGGGTTGTTTTTGTGCCAATGTTCGAACTTTGCTTTGGAGTGCCTGTGCAGATTCCAACTCAGAATAAATAGCCAAAAGCTCTAAATCATAGTTCTGAAAAGCATAGCCTAGACTATTTAAAGTTTGAAAAAAATCTGGGTTTTGTAATTCTGTGGTGTCAAAAAAGAATAACCCTTTTGCTGTATTTTGAGGTACTGTGTAGGATTCACCATTTAATTTTACTAAAGATACATTGGGAAATGTCTGCATTTGGGCAGTCGCGATGCTCCAGAAACAAAGGAGCAAGATGGCTGATAAAAAGATTTTATTCATACAATTTTCCGCACGGAAACTCCAGCACGTTTTACGATGAAGTAGCCACTAAAGATTGGCATCGCTTAGTGATGGAGGACGCACGGCCTCTATTCGACTACAAAAAATTACTGTGCAAAAATCTTCAAATTCTGCTTGACATTCCTATAAAAAAAGATATAATCTATTAAAATTGATAGCTTGTAACACCCTAGTTCTTAGCTGACTAGGGACGCAATATAGTAGATACCTCTTCATGAACTCTCCATTGAGGTTCTATCAACTTCATAGCTAGTTCAGTAAGCCTACTTTTTTTTCATTAACCATACGACTCAAGATGTTGCTAAACTTCTTCAACTATTGTACCACAATCGAAACAAAATAGCAACCAATTTTTTGCAGGGGAGTAGAAGGGTCCTGGTGGGCCTCGCTGGCTTCAACCCAGTAGAAGGGCCGTGATACGTCCTTGGTGGGTTCAATTCCCATGTACTCCCGCCATTGTTGCCCTAAACTAAATTTTTGCAGCAGCACCTCGATTAAAAGATTAGCACAGCAGAAGCCTGGGTCATGAAAATTAAACTTTAGTTTATCAGAAACCCTAGTTGCTAGTTGACTAGGGACGTGGCGAGATATGGGTATGATACCTTCTAATGAACTCCCAATTGGAGAGCCGCTATCGTAATCCCATAGCAAGCTCAGGGAGCCCAATCGCTTCGGCGGACTGGCAGTTGCTGCCCATTGCAGCAATGAATAAGTACCAGTCTGCATAACTGATACTTAACTTTATTTTTATTTCTAAGAATGAAACTACTATTTCAATTTGCTTGTTATTCGTTTTCAAACAATACATTACTAGTTTTGAACAACTAGCAACTCGGGTTATCAGAAGTATCGGAGATTGTTTTGAGTGCCACAAAATTCAATCAGATATATCCTAAACGAGGCATGCCTTTTAAAATTACAGATTATCCTGCTAGTGTACAAAAAATTTGGCATGAAAAATGCCGTTCTGTGGAAGAAATTGTAGCTCATTTGCCATCTAAACTCAGCTTTGCCGCTGCCTTTTTAGGCGCACAACCCCGTGCTTTTTTAAGAGCTTTGGGAAAAAGAGAAGATTTTGAAAAAATTGAATGTTTTGCTTCTTTTTTCATAGAACCTTATGATTTTCTTAAATTTCCCAACTTACACTATCTTGCTTTTTATTATGGGCCAATTGAGCGGATGCTTCAAGATGTACTTCATAAAACAATTGATTATTTGCCTAAACAATATACTCAAATTGACCGTTGTGTAAGTCATTATTCACCTGAATATTGCATTCAAAGCGTTTGTGTTCCCGATGAGGATGGATATGTGAATTTAGGTTTAAATAGTGCGGCAGATGAGCCTTATCTAAGATCATGCTTGGCAGATCCAAACCATAAAGTAATTTTGGAAATCAATGCCTACAATCCTTGGGTAGCCGGCGATTCTAGTTTGGGCGATCATAAAATTCATTTATCTGAAGTTGATTATGTCTATGAAAACCATGAACCTTTATTCCAATTGCCTGCCATTATTCCCACCGAAAAAGAAAAAAGCATTGCAGAATTTGCCAGCCAATATATCAAAGATGGGGATACAATCCAGTTTGGCATTGGAGGCATTCCCAATTACATTGCTACCCAAATTACAAATCGCAAAAATTTAGGTATTCATACAGAGATGCTCAGCGATTGGATTGTTGACCTTAGTGAGCTTGGTGTAGTCACCAATAATGCTAAGGGCCATAGAGATGGGGTTTCTGTATGTGGCTTTGTGATAGGAACAGATCGGCTATATGATTGGATTGACCGCAATCCTAATGTTTGTATTTTGCCAATTGCAGAGGTAAATACACCCCATATCATTGCCAAATGCAAAAATTTCATTAGCATCAATGCCACGTTGATGATTGATTTTAATGGACAAGCATGTTCAGAAGCACTTGGATATCGCCAATATAGCGGGCCAGGTGGACAATTTGAATTTGTGCAAGGGGCTTATCTTTCCCCAGGTGGGTGTTCTATTTTATGTTTGAAATCATCTGCAATGGTTAAAGACAAGCTATCTAGTAATATTCTGCCGTCCTTGCCGCCAGGAGCACCTGTGACAGTCCCACGTGTTTTTACAAATATAGTGGTGACAGAATATGGCACTGCAGAACTTCTTCATATAGGAAAATCACAGCGTGTCCATGAATTAATTCGGATTGCCCATCCTCAATTTCGGACAGAGTTGATAGACACTGCCCAAAAACTTGGTTTATGGGATACGTCCCAAGGCTTTGAGACTGTTTCTCAAAAAGTATTTTACGAAAGTATTAGTTTTTTAAGCAAGCTGAAAAAGCATTTTTCCATCCGGAGGCTTGCAGCACGATTATTTAAATAGCTTGCAGCCATTCAAACCGGAATCAGCAACGCATTCTCTCAGAAAGGTATTGAGAATGTACGAAGCATATTGGAATCTGATCACCACCCCATTTCGTAATACCTCAGATCGCAAATTTTTCTTCTATGGGGAAAATTACGAAGAAGCCTATCTTAGACTTTTGTATAGTGTTACGCAGTCTAAAGGGTTATTTCTCTTAACAGGTGAAAGTGGATGTGGGAAAAGTTTTATAACCAAAATCTTTAGCAAAGACATGCTAGAGCAAGGGTATCAAATTGCATTTATCAATAACCCTGACTTAGAACCTTATGATTTTTTGCAACAAGTGGTCTATGAATTTGGCCTTGCTGGGCAAGGTAAGAGCAAAGTAGAATTGCTCCGCGAATTGAAAAATTTCGCGTTAGACTGTAGCCAAAAAGGCAAAATTTGTATTTTGATTGTGGATGATGCCCACTTGATTCAAAATAGAAAGACTTGGGAAGAAATTTGCCTATTCTTAAATATGGAAGAAGATGGCAGATTCTTGCTTTCCATTGTTCTATGTGGATGTCCGGAAATCACCGATACAATCCAAAAACTTCCTTTTCTAAAAGAACGAACTGGTATTCAATATCGAATACCCACCCTCACATGCAGAGAAACCGGTGAATATATTTATTTTCGCATGGAACAAGCAGGCTGTGTTCGTGAAGTATTCACCATGGATGCGGTGAAAGATATATATGCCTATTCTCAAGGTATTCCACGCAAGATCAACAATCTCTGCGATTTAGCATTGTTGTTGGGATCTGGTGAAAACGCGACTGTGATAGACCGGAATCTGATTCGCAAAACTGTGGAAGATATCCAAGGCAAACCCACAACAAGCGTTTCTAAATAAGGAACAGCAGCATGTATTTTCTTCAAATCATCAAAAAATGGCGCGAAGTTCCTGCTCAATCCGATGTGCCCCAAGCTCAACCTGAAAGCCAGGCAAACATTCCTGAAAAGCCGCTGGATATTCAGACAAGGGCCAACCAAATCCTACTCCAAACTTCGCTATGCTATGAAACCAAACAAAAAACATTCGCAGAAAAACTGCCAGAATGTCTACATGAATTAGAAATGATTGCGCCACAAGAAGAAGTCTCATCAACTTCTCCATACCAAGAGGCAAAAATAGTCAGTCCGGAGCCAGAAAAAACCGAACCTAAAATTGAGATAACATCAGCACCTAATTTAGACCCAGCAGTTCAACCTGATGAGGTACCTGTACTTGATGCTGCCGAGGCATCTGCATTGATGGATTTTACCTCTGATCTTGAAGCTCCCATTGAACCACAAGCAGTTGAAGAAACAAAAATGAGTGAAACACCAAAAACAAGCCCAGAACTCAGGAGTGAAGCAAAAAAAGTAGCTTCTGCAAAATCACCAACATTACCACAGCAAACTACAAGCTTAGCAAAGCATCCGGTATCTCAGCCTAGTACTTCTAAACCAGTTGAAGATTCATGGGATAAAGAAATGCATGAATTTACCAAAGGGCTTTTTGAAGAAGGTGAATCGCTCAATCCTCAAGAAGTCCCACCTTCACCATTTTGGGAAGATGCTAATGATGAGGCTGAAGATGAACCAGAGTCTCCTATCCAAGATGAGCAATTTGCTGAAGAAGAAGACGAAGAATCCGATGAAATCCTGATGCCCAATGTTCCTGAAGTAAATGGGCAAGAAGAAGACAGTTGGAATCTAGAAACTCTTCTCAAATCTCTTCAAAATAAAGAACGTCCGCCTAGTCGCAATGACGAAGGCCATCATAAAAAACGAAGGAAAAAAAACGATCTAGATAAAAAAAACGGAGACAAAGGCCCAGCCCGTATGCCATCTAAAAATGGCGAAAAAAATCCAGGGAAAAAACGATATAAATGGGTATAATTTTTCTGATTACCCTAGTTGCCTAGTTAACTAGGGTCGTGGCGAGATATGGGGATGATACCTTCTGATGAGCCACTATCGTAATCCCATAGCAAGCCCAGGAGCCCAACTGCTTCGGCGGACTGGCAGGTGACTGCCCATTGGTGCAGCAATGAAGAAGTATCAGTCTGCATAACTGATACTTAACTTTATTGATAAAAATGTGGAGCCCAAAATGCAACCACTATTACAATTTTCTTGTTACTCTTTTTCAAACAATACATTACCAGAGGTTTCTGTAGTAACACAGAAAGCAAGTTTTACAATCCTTGCAATAAAAATGCATAATGCAAGTGCTTTAT
>JAKLHB010000239.1 GCA_022710345.1 Planctomycetota bacterium | reverse complement strand
GCAACTCCGGCCGCTGCTGGAGTTGTAGCTTCGTTGGTGCTTTCTGAATCACTTGTTTCGCTATTTTTTCCTACATTGTACTACAAAATCTTTCTTCTCATGGTAGTTTGCATCCTCAGTATCTTAATGGTAAGCGAAATTCGATATGTCCATTTTGGGGTACGCATGCTGAAAAAACGCCATCTTGTGCTGGATTTAATTACATTAGCCGCACTGCTCATTTTAACCATCATTAAACCCCAAATTTTTACACTGACCTTGATGCTTGCTTTTGTTTTATATTCCTTTGTCACTCCTGTTTGGCGTTTGTCATGCCGAATCGCTGCCACGTCTAAGAAAGAAGAGATTGTTTAATTAAGAAGCAGGGCTTCTTACCGCCAATTGCAGCAGACGCTATCGAATGGGGTCTGGCCTGCAAAAGCAACATTGCAAAGATCGAAAATTGACTTTGAACGCTTTCTGGGGCGCTGCTGAATCTGGCATACGCATGCGTCGTACAGAATTCTACGCCCAATTTCAACACACGCTCACTTTCGCCCAATTTCAACACACGCTCACTTCCGCCTACTTCCAACACACGCTTACTTCCGCCAATTACAGCAGGCGCTGGCGGGCGAGGAGCCTGCAAAGCAACACGGCAAAGATCGAAAATTGACTTTGAACGCTTTCTGGGGCGCTGCTGAATTTGGCATACGCATGCGTCGTACAGAATGCTACGCCTATTGCCCACTTCCGCCCACTTCCAACACACGCTCACTTCCGCCAATTACAGCAGGCGCTGGCGGGGCGGGTTCTGGCCTGCAAAGGCGGCAGTTTCTAGCCGCAAAGCAATTGCAAAGATTGCAAATTGACTTTGAACGTTGAATTGGAACAACTTAGCGAATATTAAGAAATTGTTTAATTGATACCAGTTCTTGCAACTTAAAACGACCCAAAAAATGGGTCGTTTTCTTTTTTGGCTTCAATACTCAGGTTTACCATTCATTCCAATGAATTGCGGCTTCATCATATTTGATTTTTGGTTTTTCAATGCCTGTTGGGTATCCGATGGATACTACGCACAAAGGAATTATATCGGCTGGAAGTTTCAAGCATTCGCGGATAAATGTCACTCGATCTTCCAAAGGATAAATGCCAATCCAAACCGCGCCTAATTGGCTTGCTTCTGCGGCTAAAAGGATATTCTGAGTGACAGCAGAACAATCTTGTACCCAAAATTCTCGAGAGATTTCTGGAAACCTTTTTTCAGGGCCTGGGAGCATCTTTGATGTCACACCACATACCACAATAGCCGCGCCAGCTTCTTTTAGCATCTTTCCAGTTTGTAATCCTTCAGACAAAGCCACGAGCTTTGTTTTTTCTGTGATGGTTAAAAATGCCCAAGGCCGCTTATCTGCAGCAGAAGGGGCAGCCATACCAGCTTTGAGCAAAGTATACAATACTTCTTTGCTCACGGGTTTATCTAAATATTTACGGACACTTTTACGGCTATGAATCACAGAAAGAGCATCGTTTCCCGCAGTCCCGGATGTAAAAACTGGTAAATGAGGCTTGAGCAACAAAATAATGATAACAGCAATCAACAACAAAATCATGGTTTTATGGAATGTCATATCTGACTCCTCAGGCTTTTGTTCAGCTTGTTTGGTGCCTTTGCAGAAAAGGTCTAGCAATTGTCCACTAGGACATAGATATCTGCACCAAAACCTTGGATAAAAAAGTGAAACAAACAAAAATACACTAGCTAATATGATGACCGACCAGGCTGCATAATCATATAAAAATGCAGAAAAAGGCTCTGCATAAGTGAGATCAAAATTACATCCTAGGATCAATAGAAACACTAAACCGCCCAACACAACTTTACGCGAATGCTTTCCTAATTTTACAATCCAACCAGGCATACAAGGTTTTTTGGATAATATTTTACCCATCAATTCTTGAGCAGAGCCATAGGGACAAACAAAAGCGCAATACAATGGTTTGTTGGTTCCTATATGGATCGCAAGTATCCAAAAAACAAGAACCGCTAGAATGGGCAAGCCAGCCCAGGGAATGCCATTCAAAAGCCAACGATACGTCAATGCCATGGAGATAAAATAGCCATTCAAAAATCCAAGCACTACAATGTTTGCGATCAAAAGCCAAGTTCGATAGCGATTGCCCATTTGTGGAAAAAAGAAACTCCAGGATGCCCATATCAACACCAATCCCGCAAGAATGTTTTTAGCAAGCCGAGCGGGTTGAATGGATGCCGCAGGTGGACGTTCTCCACTCAGAGAGGCCATTCGATTTTGGATCCCTCCAATCACTGCAGAACTTGTCATGGTCGCACCTGACACAGCATCTACTTTTTTTTGGAGAGCCTCTGTGACATTGAGACCATTCCACTGATCAAAGAATTTTTTCTGACTTAATTCTTCCAAAAAACTCTCAGATTCAGCATTCATCAGCAGGGCCAAGCCTAGGATTTTGCCTTCTTGAGTTGCTCCAACGATAAATGGAACAGGGCCACCAAAACCTTCAATGGCATTTGCATAAGGAAAAGTCACAATGATTTGGCCAATTTCCTTCCCAGATGGATCAAGTACTTTGCCCCATACATCTGGAGCAGTGGCAAGCTGGAATGAAGCAGCATTGGGGAATATCTGTTTGATATGATCCAATGTCACTTCAGGGTCTTTTGCTTTCGGCAAAAAAAACGAAGAAATATCTCCATGTTGGAGATAGATTATCAAAAATAGCAAAATGATCAAAATAAGAGAAAAAATTTTCGAGCAAATGTTTTGGAAAACCTGCATAACTGGTTTCCTTATGGAAGATCAAGTGATTGATAAGATTTAATATAAAAAGGGAAATACAGGCGATTTTACAAATGGTGCTCCATGCCTTGGTATGCAATCAAAACTTGCAATTCTTTGCCTTTGTTTTCTGGCAGACTAAGCTGGGTTTGAGCAAAATTACGCGCACGTTCATAAAGTTGTTCCAATTGGAAATCGTCTCTTAAAGGTTCATGATGGCCTAAAACAACAGTTTTCACCTTTGCGGCTAAAGCGCTTCGGATCGCCCATTCGTATGTGCTATGGCCCCAATCAAACTTTGTCATGGCCCCTGTGAGTGTGCCTGCTGCACCACGATATTCTTCAGGCATATATTGGGAGTCATAATACAGAACATCTGCATTTTCTGCCAATTTCATCAGCCTTGGATCTGTGGTATCTTTATGCTCCGTATCTGTGGCACAGACAAAAGCTTTGCCATTGCATTCAAACCTATATGCAAAAACAAAATCTGGGTGGGTTAATTCTTGGTATTGTACTGTGAGTTCTCCCAATTTAAGAGCTTGTGGATTTAAGCGTTTTAATTCTAGGTATTCTTTTTCGCAGGGCATATCATCCCAGACCACAGGGAAATTCGGCGATTGCTGTTGCCCTCTTAATACTTCAGATAGCTCTACCCTGGCATCACGTTTTCCATAAAAATGCACAGTAACTTTGCGTTTGCCAGGAACAAACGCTGGGGCAAAAAATGGAAACCCTTGAATATGGTCCCAATGATAATGGGTAAAAAACAGATGAAGATCGAGTTGGGCATGTTCAGTTGTATTTAATGGATTGAGATTTTGACCTGATAAAAGTCGCCCCAATAACATCCTTCCCAAAGCACGCAATCCCGTACCTGCATCAATGATAATTAAAGGAGAATTGGGTGCCTGAATTTCGATGCACGTGGTGTCTCCGCCATAAGTCCCAGACATAGAAATAGGCAATTGTTCTAAGTATGTTTTAATGGCTTCTGGATCAGGATTGGATCCAAATAACTTTTCAGTTCCACCATTGGCAATAATTTTTTGAATCAGTGCAATTTCTTTATTTTTAATATCTTGTGCATGTAAAGGACAAGGTACACTGCCACGAACACCCCAATATCGAATTGTCAAAGAAGATGGAAAATCCATAACTCTCCTCTTAGGAAAAAAGCCTACTAGAAAATTATTCTTCAAAAATTGGATGTTATTGTAACTTTTTTCAATATTATTTGCAACTGATATTTTTCAAACTTTATCAATCCACCAATTTTAGGTTTATTGAGCCTTAAAAATGTTATAATTCAAAAAAATTAGAAAAATTTGTTTTTTTTGTAGAAAAAATTTGATATATTAACTTCAAGTGGGTAATGATTTCTTGGACTATTTTTCTTAAGGAATCGTTTGTGGAATCAAATTTCATGCAAAAACAGGCTAATGTCGAACGATTGTTAGACATGGCCAAAGTGGCTGGATTAAGCCAAGAGGCTATCCATCGCAGCTTAGACATTGGAAAAGTGCTGCCTGATCGTGCAGCCTGGCGCGCATTTTTGGATAAACTTTTGATTTTCTTGGGCACAACATTTGGCTTATCAGGACTTGTCTTTTTCTTTGCATATAACTGGGCCAATTTAGGCAAATGGTTGAAGCTTGGGCTAATACCAGTTGCTATCATAGCTTTGATTGCACTGGCTACATGGAAGAAAGTAGATTCCCTGATTGGAAAATGTGCATTGTTGGGTGCCTCTGTGCTCGTTGGTATATTCTTAGCAATTTTTGGACAAATTTACCAAACTGGTGCAGATCCTTATGAACTTTTTATCGGCTGGACTCTTTTAATCATCGGCTGGGTTTTGATTGCACGTTTTCCTGCTTTATGGATTTTTTGGCTGCTTTTAGCCAATGCCAGCTTGATATTGTATTATCAACAAACACAGAATTGGTATAGATCATATAACGAATTGCAGATTCTTTTGTTTCTCATGAATTTGTTAGCCCTCATTGCATGGGAAATCGGAGCCTCTTTCTTTGACTGGCTTAAAGCACGATGGGCTATAACATTGATTGCTCTTTATACATTTAGTATCGTCACCACCCACCTTGTGGTTTATATCTTTGAGCGTCGAGATCAGCCTCCTACTATTGTGTGGCTTTACATTATCTTTGTGCTGGCTATCTTTGGTTTCTATCGCTATATGAAGCATGAGCTTTCCATGCTGGCGATCAATTGCCTAAGCTTAATCGTTGTGATCACCGCTGCTATAGGAAAAGAGCTGGTTCATCACCTGGAAGACTGTTTGATGATGGCGATCATCGTGCTTGTTTTGGCAACAATTTCCGTGGCCTGGTTACGGGGAGTGGCAAAATCATGGAACAAATAACTCCAGATAAAAAAATCTCTTTGCAAATGGTGCTCGATCAATTGAAACAAGAAAATTTAGCACCAGCAGATGCAGATGCCAAAATCCAAACATATATTGAATCTAAGCCAGATGTTCCTAATCCTTGGTATATTCAAGTCATGGTTGGATTTAGCGCATGGTTAGCTGCAATTTTTTTCTTAATTTTTCTCATCGGCGTATTTCGAATTGAGGAAAAATCTTTCTTGGTTTTGGGTCTGCTCTTCTGTGCTGCTGCTTGCTTCTTGAAGCGTATGCCAAAAGATGTTGACCTTTTTGTGATTTTCTTAAATCAGCTTGCTCTGATCGCTAATGTCACAGGCCAGGTATTTATCTTAATCTGGGTAGGCTGCACATTTAGAGACGAAACTCCTATCTGCCTTGCAGCGATCATCTTGCAATTGATTATGTTGCTTGTATACCCAGATAAAATTCAACGATTTGCGACCCCAGTCGTGATCATCAGCGCCATCATCCCCATTTTGCAGGAGCTATCCATCCAATTCAGCATGCATTTCTTTATTGTTGCTGTTGCTGCGGGCACGTTGGCAGTATGGCTATTCTTATTTCAGCCATTCTTTATTAAATGGGCCGATTATGCTCATCCGATTGCCTATGGTTTGATTCTTTCCTTTCTCCATTTGTTGTTGGTTTCTGTTGGAGAAGGCTATGAGTATGATCGGATGTTTAAAGGTTTAGTTGGCGGATGCTGGTGGCCGACAACAGTGGGATTGATGCTATGTTTTTGGGTCTTGATTGCGCATATTTTTAGATTTTACAAACAGCCATTAGAAAAGCTATTCTTGATCGTGCTCTTGGCCAGTGGTGTGCTGGCATGGATCACTCGTGAATCCCCTGGGATCTTAGGAAGTATCTTTATCTTAGTCCTTGGTTTTTATCGAAGTACCAAACTCGTCCAAGCTTTGACCATTATTTTTTTAGCGATATTTGTAATTCATTATTACTATTTCATGGATGTAACACTGCTCACAAAATCGTTCATTTTAATGGGCGTTGCGGTACTATTGTTCATGACCCGAGCATTCCTTGTTTGTAAATGCTGCTGCACCAAGGAGGAAAAACCATGCATCTAAAAATATTATGGCTATTCACAGCAGTTGTTTTGTTTGTTTTTGTTGAAATTGTTGTTCAAAAGGAAGTGGTGTTGGCAAATGGGCAAACCATGCTACTGCAACTGGCACCTGTTGACCCACGATCTTTGATACAAGGGGATTACATGGCATTGGATTATGCTATCGCAAGATCAATCCCTTATGATGAAGATATTCACACTGGCTTTGTGGTGGTCAAGTTAGATGCTCAAAATATAGCTGCCTTTGTCCGGGTTCATAATCCTGCAATCCCCCTGGCCCAAGGAGAACATATCTTACGTTACAAAAAAGGCAGTTGGAGAAATCAGATCGGGGCAAATGCATTTTTCTTCCAAGAAGGCCATGCCCAATATTACTCATCTGCTCGATATGGAGAAATCAAAGCAGAAAAAGACGGAAAAAGTGTCTTGGTCGGACTTAGAAACGAAAAATTAGAGCCCCTAGGACCACCGCAGAAGTAACTTAAAAAGGCAATTTGCCTTGGTATTTAGAATTTTTCATAAAAAACGCATCTATCCAAGCTTGTGCTACGATGGATGCGTTTTTTTGCAAAGAATTTAAAATATTCAAGATACAATAGATTACTAAGATGCCGTTGCATGGCCAAGACAAAAAAATTTGCCATTTCGCCTTTTCTTTTGTGTTTTTTGCCGCAAAGCGGCTTGGGAATAAAGCCGCTTCACGGCTGAAATTAAAGCAATATGGCTGAAAACCAGTTTTCGGCTAATGTCGTTCTCCAAAGGTCAAAAATTTTCTATTTTTGTTATTTCACTTATTTTTCTAACGTTTACACTTGGTTTCGTAATATTTCCAAGCCAATGAACCTTGGAAAATCCAATCTTTTCAAGGTTTCCCCATTTTTGCCATTGCACTTAGACTTTATTAATATCTTCTTGCGAAAGCAAATTAAAATTTCCCATCTGAAAAGCTTGCGTCTTTATTTCCATTTTTCCTAGTAGGAGACAATCATGAAAAGAAGTTCAGCGATTGTTTGGATGCTTACATTCGTTTTTATTTTCCTAACTACAATGCCAGTCTATGCACAATTTACATGGACAGAGCGAACGTCTGCGGGTTCTAGAAATTGGTACGCCCTAGCATCATCAGCAGACGGCACAAAAATCGCAGCATGTGTTAATGCTGGCTACATCTATACATCTACGGATTCTGGAGCTACATGGACAGAACGAACGTCAGCGGGTTCTAGAAAGTGGATGTCCCTAGCATCATCAGCAGACGGCACAAAAATCGCAGCATGTGTTTATGGTGGTGGCTACATCTATACATCTACGGATTCTGGAGCTACATGGACAGAGCGAACGTCAGCGGGTGCTA
>JAKLHB010000238.1 GCA_022710345.1 Planctomycetota bacterium | reverse complement strand
CTCTATATCTTCCAATTCTTCAACCTCTGGAGATCGCCCAGTAGATACCACTTTTTGTGGCTTAGGTGCCTCAACCGTTGATTTTGATTCAACTGCTGCTTCTGACTTAGGTGCCTCAACCGTTGCTTCTGGCTTTGCTGCTTCAACGGTTGCTTCTGGCTTACTTGTCTCAACCGCCGCTTCTGGTTTACTTGTCTCAACTGCCGCTTCTGGCTTGGGGGCCTCAACTGTTGCTGCTTCTGGGGTAGATGGCTCAGACGCAGATTCAGAGGGGGTTGATACTGGGGCATTAGGTGCTTCAGTTGCTTTAGCTTCTGGAGTACCAGACATTCCTAACATTTTTTTAAATTTACCAAATACCACGTTACACCTCTTATTTTCAATCAATTTCCATGATGCCACTCAGCTTCCATATAGAATGCTATCTGCGTTCCATTTAGGAGTGAATGAGGCAATCTTGATCCTTAGGTTTAGCCTTTTTAACACGCCGTAGCAATGGCATCAATATGCTCAACATCAATAAGAAAATAGCTCCAACAATACCGATCGTCTGCAAATGAGGTAAAATAATAGTTGTTAAATTGGGAATCGTTAACGCTAATAAAACAAATGCTAACGCAATATATGGGGAAGTATGGCTTGGTGAAGTAACCTTAAATTGATGATGGAAGAGTTCGGTAGTTCTTGTACCTACGAATGCATGAGCAGTGGCTATCAGTTGTTGTTGATCACAGCCATGAGTATAGGGTGTGACCCAAAATTCTGCGACTGCCTTTGTTGCATTCGGAGCAACCATAATTTTTTGCGGAACAACTTGACAACCAGGAAACAATGGCACAATCCAAATAGGTTTTGTAAATTGTAATGGCTCTGGCTGTTCGTTTTTGTTCAATACAATACGCCAGCAATAAGTTTTATGAATGTGCATTCTTTGATAAGCATGCAATTGGATACGATATGGTAATTGTACATCTTTTGCTTCGCGCATAGGAGAAGCTTTCAAGGGAATAGGATCAGGAATTGCCGAGACATACGTTTTGGTTGAAGCCTTTGGAGGCAATGGTTGCGGCTGAATCGCAGGCGCAATTCCACTGATACCTAAATCCTCTTGGGCTTGCTCTGATGTCAGCATTGTGCTTTGCTCTGCGAGCATTGTGCTTTGCTCTGCGGATGGCATCTCTTGACTAGGCGAAGTTGGTAGTTCCTCTGCTTGGGTTTGCTGTACTGGTGCTAGAGGCGGCGTTTCTGGAGCTGTGCTTTGTGCTTGTTCACTCACCTTTGGAACCATTGTTGGAGCAATTTCTGGCTGCTGAGCTGCCTGATCCGTCGGAATTTCTTGTGCCGGCTCCTTCGTTCCTTGGGTCGAAGATGCGCTATACTTAGCAATAGTCTTTTTCAAAACGACTTTATTAACTTGCGCCGGTGGAACCATACCTTGAGCTTGAGGATGGTCTTCCAAACTTTGGGATGGGATATGGCTTGTAGATGCTGCTTTTGCTTCCTCAGAAGTTGGCTCAGTTGGCTCTCCGTTTCCATCGTCATCCCAAACTAAATTTTCAAATGTTATGTCTTGGGATAATTGTCCCAAAATTTCAGAAGATGCGGGTGATCCTTCTTTCTCGACAGGTTCTGGAGGAAGTGTATCTCTTTCGCTCATCTCCGAATGTATTGTAGGAGATAATTTCTTTTTGGGTGGTTCTAATTTTTTAACTTTGGAGGTCTCACCTGCTGCCTTTTCTACGTTAGGCTTAATTTCTTGAAACGATTTCATTGCTTCTTCGAAAGTGCCTAAAATAGGCAAGCACGTTTGTAGGCCTAATAAATCAAATAAAAATCTAAATTTTTCTGCTACATTGATGAGCCTTAGCCCTCCACCTACAACATTAGCTCGATTGGCAAGGTTGATGAGCAATCCAATACCAGAACTGTTCAGATATTTTGTATTCGATAGATCTAAAATGACACGGCTCATGCCATGAGCGTAATTGTCAAGCACAGTTTTTTCTAAATGAGGCAAATTTTTAGGATCAATTTGCCCTGCTGGCGTGAGTTTAATGATTTTTCCAACACCTGGCAAATCATGGATTTCAGATTCAATGTTCATTCAACTCCCCCTCTTTGTATTCGGTTAGAATTCTGCATAAAATTTCTGCCAACTCTTGATCTTCGTTGGGAAGCAAAGTTCTCGGATCTATTACGAGCAAATCTTCTTCCATTCGAGCAAATATACTAGGGTTATTCATACGTAATAAGTATGCTAATTGGCCAGTCGAAATTTTAGCTTTAATATAAACAGCAAAGCTGGCAATTTCTTGAGCTGGGAATGATCCACTGCCAGCCATAGCCCGAGAAGCATCTACGCGCACAATGCAACTTGGCACGCACTTTTTTAATTCTTGTGCAATTTTATTGGCTCGTTGTTCAATGCTAGATGCTGTTGCTGTGATCATATTCCACGTAGGTAGTTCTTCCCATTGTTGCTCTTCAAAAATGCGCAACGTTGTCTCTAATATACTCAGCCTAAGTTTATCTATGCGCAATGCTCTAGCTAATGGGTGCTTGCGGATTTTACTTACAAGCTCCCGTTTGCCAGCAATGATGCCGGCTTGGCAACTTCCTAATAATTTATCTCCAGAAAATGTGACAATGTCTGCACCTGCGGCGATACTCGCAGAAATGATAGGCTCTCCACTCAATTTATACGGAGAAAAGTCTAGAAAACTCCCTGATCCTGCATCATGCAGCAGATAAATATTTTTCTTCCTGGCAAGCTTAGCAAGCTGGTCCAAAGAGACTGCCTCAGTAAAACCAATGATTTTATAATTGCTTGTATGTACTTGTAAAATCGCGGCAGTAGATGCAGTAATGGCTTTTTCATAATCACTTAAATGTGTGCAATTGGTACAACCAACCTCGATCAATTTAGACCCGCTTTGTGCCAGGATATCTGGCACGCGAAATGAACCACCGATTTCTACCAATTGTCCACGGCTAACAATCACTTCTTTTCCCTGAGTTAAGGCCGCTAAGACTAATAAAATTGCTCCTGCATTATTATTGACCACAGTAGCATCTTCGGCCTGTGTGAGCTGCGTAAGCATGTCTAAGACTGCCTGATCTCGTACTGTGCGCTCTCCAGTTGCAGAATCTACTTCTAAAACACAATATCCCGACAAATGGTGGACTAACTGGGCGAGTGCTTTTGGTGGTAATACAGCCCGCCCTAATCCAGTATGCAAAATTACTCCTGTGGCATTGAGTACACGACGTACATAAGGAATTTGGGACTTTTCTAACAAATTTTGGATGTTAGCTCTAATGCTAGGATAGGATAATTCAGATATAACATTGTCTGGAACTGGATCAGCATCCAATACTTTTTTACGCAAATCACCTAGATATTGACGAATATATTTTAATAAAATTGGCCTCGAAAAACTTGTTTTTTTTGCAAATTCTTCCAATAATTGGCCAACAGCAGGGATCTGTTGCAATAAGTTAGATTTTTCCATAATAAGAAGATGAATTGGATATTCAAGGATTCCAATAATTAAGGAGTTGGAGGATTTTTTCTCTTGGCTTCAATGGCATCTAAAATTTGGGCAGTCTCTTGCTTTTCTTCTTCCATTCCAAGCGAATCATAAATGGAAAATGCGCGTTGGAGATGTTCCACAGTTTCATTGAGCTCTTTATTTTGGAGGTAAGCCATGGCAAGAGCTACCAGGTTAGCGGCTAGATCTTCTTTATCACCCAACTGAATCAACATTTCAATATTTGCACGATAGCATTCAATGGCATTGGGAATTTGGCTTTGCAAGGTATAAACTTTGGCTAAATTAGTATGCGTACGGATAAGGTTATATACATCACCCAATGCAGCAAATATTTCCTCAGATTTAGCAAAATAATCTTCTGCCAGACGATATTCTTTATAATTGGAGTGAATCAGACCTAAGTTAGTATAAACTGCGGCTAAATGCTGCCAATCTCCAATTTTTTCATAGTATTCTAATGAACTTTCATAATATTTGATTGCATTCGGATAATCTTCTAGCCTTGCGCAAACATGCCCTAAATGGCAATATACAAAAGTGGATGAGAGTTCATCCTTTTCATCTTGATACAATGCGTGGGCATCTTCATAATATTTTCTGGCTTTAGCATATTCTTGGGCGGTTAGGTAAATTAAGCCCATCAGTTGATAGGCATCCCCTAAGGCAATGGTGTCTTGATGGTTTTTGGCCAATTCTATGGTCATTTCTAGATACTTCTGGGCTTCCTCCCATGCTTGCATTTTGATTAAAGAATTGCTTAAATTGATTAGTGTTAGAATCTCTCCTGTATGGTCTTGCAAAATACGTCGTGCTTCTAAACTTTCGACATAATACTGTTTTGCCAATTCATAGTCTTCTTCAGTTTCACACAATAAAGCAAGTTTAGATGTTACTTCCGCGGTTCCCTGTGCATAGCGCAGTTGGCGGTATAATGACAATGCTTCACCATAATATTGAGATGCTTTTTCTAACGCTGAACCGTTCCAATAATTATCTCCACATAAAACATATTCCTCGGCTGTAGCAACAGAGTCTTGAGCTGATGCCCAAGCAGCAATCGCTTTGACATGCTGCTCAATAGATCGTTCCAAAAAACCTTGTTCATAAAATATCTTGCCAATCCACCGATAACAAGATGCGGTCATGGCATAATTTTTTTCTTTCTGATAATCTACTAAGAGTTGCTCGAAAAGCATCAGTGCATGACTCCGGCTTGTCAGATGGTTTAACAGCACAGCCAAAATATAGACCCAGTGATCTTTGTGCTTTTGAGTCCACTCTTGGAGATAACCCCAATTTTTTTCCCATGCTTTTTCCTCTAATACAACAGCCGGATGTTCGCTCAGAATAGCATCTATAGCTTCTTCTGGGCTAATTTTTAAAAAATTTGTATTGCAAATGGAAGTCAAATGGGTGAGAGGAATGAGCTCTTGCTTAGATACCCAATACACAGGGATGTTTTTTTTGGCTAGTTCCAAAAGTGCTGCATAAATAGAACGCCAAAAAAATTCACCAGGAAAGGCTCCAATTACTAAAACTATGCCTTTTTTGATCTTTTTTGCAAATTGATTGGCTTTTTTAGATAAGCCATTCCATTGAGAAGGCAAGACTTGGAAAATAGACTGCATGCTGGAGAGATTTTCAATTTCCCCGTTGAGCCATTCTATGACAGGCAGTTTGCTTTCTAGATTTTCTGCTTCAAGATAATCCCTGCCTACTTCTAATTTTTGGGACTGCAAAGCTAGCCTAAGTCTGCTATCTACTGCAGCAACACCAAGATAAGAACAGGCTTTTTGACGAATCAATTCTACAATTTTATAATGAATTGTGTTAGGACTTTGATTTAAAAATCCTGCAAAAGCTTCCTGCATAGAATCGCCTATATGGCGGTATAGAATTCGTACAAAAGCCTCGATCGTTAAGTCTCGTTCTCGAATTTCGCGAATATCATTTTGCAATTCAGGAAATTGCTCGATGAGATGCGAGAAAATGGTGTTTAGCCATTCTTGCCAAGGATTTTCATTGGTCAATTTGGAGCCTAGAATCAAAGCTAGCTCACCATTTTTTGCTGCATTGCAAATTTCATTTAGATGGTTTTCTTGCATAATATTATCAAACCCAAATTGCTGGTTTAATTGAAGCAGCTACCCGTACATGTCCTAGTCAACTAGGAGTTGTTTGCTAGTTTGTAGCTAAAACCAAGGCAAATTGCATTTTCGATTGAAGACGCGAATAGCAAGGCTTAATGGTATTCGGCTTTAGCCTGCGCCGTTAGGCTTGCTTCTATTCTTATGCCCAAGTTGCTAGTTGTCCAAAATAGTCATGCATTGTTTGAAAAAGAGAAAATTGTAATAGTGGTTTCATTCCTGACTCCACATTCTTATAAATAAAGTTAAGTATCAGTTATGCATACTGGTACTTATTCATTGCTGCACCAACGGGCAGTTACCCGCCAGTCCGCCGAAGCGGTTGGGCCCCCTGAGCTTGCTATGGGAGTAAGATAGTAGCTCTTCAATTGGGAGTTCATCAAAAGGTATCATCCCCATATCTTGCCACGTACCTAGTCAACTAGCAACTAGGGTTTCCTTGGTTTTCAAACTAACACTTTGCAAACAGTTAGGGTTGGCTAAATAAAGCTACTAGAAGAATCTTAAAACTATAACGCAAAATTATATCAAAGCCAAAGCTACTTTCCAAGTAAAAAGCAATCAGATTTTTTTTGACAATCTTGAAAATGTATGTTATTCTAATTATCTTTGTAGAAAATAGTAGCCTCTAGTTATAACTCAACTAAAGGCATGACGTATAGATATGGATCATAGGACTTTAGATGAACTCCTAGCTCATAAGCACTATCACTCTCGTATGCAGTTCAGGGAGGCCAACCCGCAAAAGCGGAACTTACAGGTAACTGTTTGTTGGTGCAGCAACTTATGCAAAGTATGAGTCTCTGCACATACTTATACTTTTTATTTAATTAGCAACTAGGTATAAGATGATAAAACCAGGCCTTATTATAAAAGCAGAGGGTTTTTTTCCTTCCGAAAGGAGATGGCTTTTTTACCGTAGGTACCTACATGCAAATGAGCACAAAGGCGATTTTATAATCATTCATGGGGCATTGGAGCATAGCGGAAGGTATGAAGAACTCGCCACGATCTTAGCAAAATATGGGTATCATGTCTATATGCTCGACCTCACTGGCTATGGACGATCTGAAGGTAAAAGAGGCCATATCCATAAATTTGATGATTATTTGATTGATCTTCTGAATTTTTATGCATTTTTGCAAATGCATAAAAATATGCAAATTCCATTTTTATTTGGTCACAGCATGGGCGGACTTTTAGCTACGCTGTTCTCAGTTTGGGGCAAATGTCAAGTGCGAGGACTTATCCTCAGCGCACCTTTGTTTGGCCTCAAAAAGAAAATTTCTTTTTTCAAAAAAATTTTTATCCATTGTGCTAGCTTATGTTATAGCAATCTTACACTACCTACGCCCATTGATCCTCCTCTCCTTACTCATGACGAACAAATTGTAGAAGAGTACATCACAGATCCATTTGTTCAAAATGAAATCAACGGTCATTGGCTCCTTCAAATGCTAAACACACTAAAAAAAGTACATCTAGCCGCTTCATACATCAAAATTCCTTGTTTGATCTTTCATGGAGACCAAGACGCAATCACTGATCCTAAAGCAACTCAACAATTTTTTTCCAATATTCCTAGTACACAAAAAGATTTTTATTTAGTACGAGGAGCATACCACGAAGTTTTTAATGAAAAAGGGAGAGAACAACTTCTGCTCAAATTGATGGAATGGCTTCAGCAAATGTCAAAAACAACCTAACCTTGGTTGCTAGGCGACTAGGGCTGACGGCTGCAGCCAAAAAATTTAAAAAATCTAAAATTACTTTGAGAAAAGAAAAAACAAGGGTAAAATAAGAAGTGATGCTTATGGAAAGGTTCTTCACTTAAGCAATATTTGCATACGGAGATAGCGAAATGAGACGCTGATTATCTAAGCTCTATGGATAAATCGCCGTATCATTTTGTGTATTCGTAAGGATATGCTATCACCATACAAAAAATATTGTGCACCTTTAGA
>JAKLHB010000237.1 GCA_022710345.1 Planctomycetota bacterium | reverse complement strand
GATTATTTTGACAGCTTTCAACGTGCAAACCAAAGATTTAATTGACCTCAATCGTCAGCAAGAACGGATATTGCATATTTTGAAAGCCATGCGCGTGATGTCTCCGGAAGTAGAACAAGCACTCAAGCAAGATCGTGAACTGCAAAACATGGCAGTTAGTACAGAAATAGAACAATTCCAGCACGAAGCCAAATTATTAGAACGGCTCCAGCATCACCTCAAACAGCAAACGCCAGAACACTTGTCTAAACTCTTTGCGGACAATATCACAGTTTTGGAAATTAATCCACGAGAAAATTATGCTGTGGTCCTATATACAGGCAAAGAATTTGTTGAGCTGCCTTCTCAAGCCATAGATTACATGCATAATCTGTATATTTTTAAAATGCATCGGCCAGACGGAGACCTCTATACCTTTGAAATCGCTGGTGCTGGCTTTTGGGATAAAGTTTCTGGATATCTTACCTTGCGCTCTGGACTACGTAAAATTTCTGGAATCACTTTCTTTGATCATAAAGAAACACCAGGTCTAGGTCAACGCATTGAAGAAGGCTGGTTCCAGGCCCAATTCACAATATGGCAAAAAGAAGTGCTTAAACCAAATACAAATAAGATCGCTTTGCATGTAACACGACGCAATGGTCTATATGATGGTGATTCTCAAAAGAAATCCATCAATGAGGTAGATGCCATTACCGGAGCATCGGAAACAAGCCGTGCATTAGACAAATTCATTCCTGAAAACCTGGATCGCACCTTCCGCATTCTGGGCAAAGTCCTTGGAAATGAATCTGTCCAAAAATTTTTAGACCCCGACACATTGGAAATCTTGAAACAATATTCACTCTAAGCCTTTGAAGGAGTTTGATATGCAGATTTTGAGCGCGGAAAATGCCAAGGTATTTTCAGAAAACATTTGGAAAGAAAACCCCATTTTTCGCCAAATTTTGGGGATTTGCTCATGCTTGGCTGTGACGAATCTCGTGTTCAACACGATGATCATGTGCGCTGGACTCATTTTTGCAACCGTGATGAGCAACTTACTTGTATCTGCCTTGCGCAATTATATTGCAGGTAGAATCCGCATGATTGCTCAAGTGGTGCTGATTGCAGTCTCTGTTACTGTGGTTGACCTATTGCTCAAAGCATTTTTATATGATGTGAGCAAGCAATTGGGAGCTTATGTTGGATTGATCATCACCAATTGCATTGTGATGGGCAGAGCAGAAGTATTTGCCATGAAAAATAGCCCCTGGCCATCATTTTGGGATGGCTTAGGTGCAGGCATTGGCTATAGCATTGTGCTATTGATCATTGCCATACCTCGTGAAATCCTTGGATTTGGTACGCTAATGGGCTACCCTATCATGTCTCAAGACTGGATTTCGTGGAATATCATGATCATGCCACCTGGTGCATTCTTCATGCTTGGCATTTTGATCTGGATCGTCAATTCCACAGGCAAAAAAGTTGGCCATGATGAGAAATAAGGAAAGGCCGATATGTCTGAAATTCATCCTTTGATTATTTTTATTGCTGCGATTTTTACCAACAATATTCTTTTGGCAAATTTCTTGGGAATGTGCTCTTTTATTGCCATTTCCAAAACACTAAAAGCGTCGGTCGGTTTAGGCACCGCAGTTGTTTTTGTCATGGCAATCACAACGCCGGTCAGTTGGATCATTTATTATGAACTCTTGGTGCCTTTAGAACTCGAATATCTCTATTTCCTCATTGCCATCATGGTAATTGCTGGTATAGTACAATTGGTGGAAATCATTCTCGAGCGCTACAGCCCAGCATTATACTATACATTAGGCATTTTTTTACCATTGATCACAGTGAACTGTGCCATCTTAGGCGCATGCCTGTTTTTTGTGGTCAGGAACTATAATTTCATGCAAACTGTGGCTTATGGTATTGGAAGTGGCATTGGTTGGGCAATTGCAATCATTGGCATGGCAGCAATCCGTCGCAGATTAAGATTTGCCCATGTTCCCCCTGCTTTGGAGGGAATTGGAATTACCATGATCATCACAGGAATTATGGCATTGGCGTTCAGTGGGTTTGCTGGTGTAGTCAGCATTCAGTAAATGCAGTCCCTTAAAAAAAATTGGATGTCATATTGAGATTTGCATAAGGAATTTCTATGGAATTGTTTGTCGGAATCTTACTCACACATAGCCCTTTGGTTAGCTATGCCCTTGCAATAGCTGTATTAGGCGGCATTGGTGCTCTTTTAGCCATTATCATGGCCATTGCAGATGCTACCATTGCCAACTATGGCGAATGTGAAATCAATATGGGAGAGGAACGCAAGCCTTTGAAAGTCCGAGGCGGCAGCCATTTACTTTCCTATTTGTTTAGTAATAAAATTTTTGTTCCTTCAGCCTGTGGTGGCCAGGGCACCTGTGGCTATTGTAAGCTAAAAGTTTTGGATGGCGGCGGGCCAGTATTACCTACTGAAGAAGGATTTTTGAATAAAAAAGAAATCCGAGATAATTGGCGACTTGCATGCCAAGTCAAGGTAAAACGAGATGTTAGAATTTTTATTCCAGAAGAATATTTTGCTATCCAAGCCTTTAGAGCCAAAGTCATCTCCAACCGAAATGTGGCAAGCTATATCAAAGAAACCGTATTGGAACTTTTAGAGCCTCGCCAAATCAAATTCAAAGCAGGCCAATATATCCAATTTCACATACCTAAATTCAAATGCGGTTTTCGTGATTTTACCGTTGAACCTCAATATCAAGATGCGTACAAGCCATTTTTGCAATTGACAGCAGTCAGTAAAGACCCTGTGATCTATCGGGCGTATTCAATGGCCAATGCACCTTATGAATCTGGTAAAGTAATTCTCAATGTTAGAATCGCAACCCCACCTAGAGGCACTAAATACCAGCCAGGGCTTGGTTCTTCCTATATCTTCAACCTTAAACCAGGCGATGAAGTGGAAATCAGCGGCCCTTATGGCGAATTTTTAATCAAAGAAACAGACAACGAAATGCTGTATTTAGGCGGTGGCGCAGGCATGGCACCTATGCGATCCCATCTTTTCTATCTCTTAAATGAAAAGAAAAGCAGTCGCAAAATTACCTATTGGTATGGTGCTCGATCTGTCCGAGAAATGTTCTATCATGAAGAATTCACAGAATTGACACGCACCTGTCCTAATTTTACCTATACCGTAGCACTTTCAGAAAAACAACCTGGAGATGTTTGGACAGGGCCAGAAGGTTTTATTCATGATATTTGCGATCGGCTTTATCTCTCAAAACATCCAGATCCTAAAAAAATTGAATACTATCTTTGTGGGCCGCCCATGATGATTGATGCAGTTTTGGCTATGCTTAAGAAAAAATATCACGTGAGTGATAAGATGATTGCTTTTGATAAGTTCTAACTTTGTTTTGTAGGATGGCTACGCCATCTATCTATAGGCAAATATTTGTTTTTACTCTCGCAAATCAAAAAACAAATATTTGCCATAAATTTTTCGGAAAGCTAATAGGCAAAAAGCGATGGAGCATTTAAATACAATTTTAGCTGAAAAATATCAGCTTATCAAAAGCATTGGCATTGGGGCGTATGGAGAGGTTTTTCAAGCAAAAACATTGCAAAATGGGCGGCTGGTAGCTGTTAAAATTTTTTATCGCCAACTAGAAGAGCAAACACTACGCTATATTTTCAAAGAGCTCAAAATCATTTCTGCCCTATCACATCCGCATATTCTAAAGGTTTTAGCGTATGGTAGAGGAAAATGCAACGGCCCCGATCTAGTCCATTACTTAGTAACACCTATCATGGAAGGAGGAAGTTTAAGCGATATCCTCAAGAAAAAGCTCAAGATGGGAATTGGTGAAAGTAGCAAGATTGCAATTCAAATTGCCAATGCTTTAGCATATATGCACGCAAATCGCTTCATTCATCGAGATGTAAAACCACAAAATATTCTAGGAGATAAATCGCTTCAAAATTTTGTATTAGCAGATTTTGGAATTACCTGTATTGCAGAATGCCTGCAAACAAAAATCGCTGGAACAATAGAGTATTGCGCTCCCGAACAATTAGAAACAACGAAAGCTGCTGATTATCGCATGGATATTTATGGCTTAGGTATGACCCTGTATGAAATGCTAACCAGCATTAATCCATATCGCCAGATTGCCCAACAACAAGGGGAAGCGGCTGCCATTAAATTCAAATACGTCTTTGAATATCCACTTGCCAGCCATTACAATCCTGAAATTCCTTATGGATTATGCCTGGTTATCAAAAAAATGATTGCCAATAATGCGAATGAACGATATCCAAATATGCAGCAAGTGATCCAAGAACTCCAGCCATATACCACAGTCAATGATATGGAGATACTAAGCACGCGTACAGAAATTCCACGTTTGCCAGTGGTATTGAAAGAAATTTTTAATGAAGCCAATCGCTTACGTCAGGCCAAAAATTGGCCAGGCGCTTTGGGTAGATACAATGCCATTTTAGCACAAATGCCCAATTGTGCTCAGGCATATTTTGGCCGTGGAACGATTTTGCTACAATGCAAGCAATATGTAGAAGCGATACAAAATTTTACTCTTGCCATTAAACATCGGCCTAATTCTTATTCTGCATATTGTCAACGTTCTCAGGCGCAAGCTGGCTTAGGAAATATGACGGCTGCTTTGCAAGACTTAGCAAGTGCCATAGAGCTAGCCCCGCAAAAGCCAGAAGCATTTTTTTATAGGGCCAATTTATATCGTAAAATAGCCAAGCAATATGCAGAGGCAAAGGATCAGAAAGCTTGTGAACAAGCCACACATCAAATGAAACAAGACTTAGCCAGATATCAACAGCTCAAGAGCACAGGAGAGGAAAAAAGCATAGAAGAAGAAAATGAGAAGCCAAGTTAATGTTCGTGCATGAGAGTTAGATACTAGATCAAGCAATAGGGAGAAAAACTTATGAAAAGCTGTATTTATTTTATTTTAATATGCTGTTTCATCAGCCAGGCATGGCTATATGCCCAAGACCCGACTGATATAGAGACTCGCGTAGGGCGATATATCCAATGGATGGAACGAGAAAGTGATCTCTGGAAATCGGCCAACCGCTTGGCCACACTAGGGCCAAAAGCTGTGCCTTGGATTAAGGCCCAATTGCCAAAAATTTCTGAATTAGCTCAGGTAGGCTGTGTAAAAGCGCTGTTGAACTTAGACGAAACAGACTATAGCCTGAACTGGCTTCTCAATCTTCTAGAAAATGGAAAAGATACAAACGCTAAGCTTTATGCAGCGCAGTTATTAGGCATTTATGGAGATTATGAAATAGAAGAACGTTTAACAGCAATCCTTGAAAATACCTTAGAACCACAATTGAAGATAGTCCTTGCTAAAACGCTTTGGCAAACCGCGCGAAGTGCTCAGGCCACGAAGACATTGAGATATTATTTAGCCTCTGATAAAGAAGAAATAAAATTCAATGCTGCTTTGGCCCTGGCTGAAATTGGGAATGTGCAGGAAGCTAAACCTGTGCTCGTAGAAATCAAAGAAGAGCCTACATGGCGTGGAAGATTAGCCCAGCACCTTTTAAATCAAGAAACCCTGACCCAGCGCTATGAAAAGCTGCTCAAAGAAGAACGAAACAAGGAAAAGCAAGAAAAGAAGCCTGCTGCCAATGCAAAAGAATCGCTCTATCCTACAATCCATGAAGTCATCCAAAAGATTCGCCAATACCACGTGTATGGAGATAAGCTTGATGCACAAACTTTGGAAGATGCAGCCATCAAGGGCATGGCCAGGATAGCAGATACACACTCTGAATTTTGGAATGAAAAAGAATGGGACGATTTTGTCAAATCCAGCATCAATGAGGAATATGTTGGCATCGGTGTTTATGTAGATAAAGAAGATGACAGCTATGTTGTCACATCCCCTGTCTATAGCGGGCCTGCTTATCGGGCAGGAATCCGATCAAAAGATAAAATCCTAGAAATTGACGGTTGGAGCACCAGCGATGCTACTATGGATGAATTGATTGAGAAAATGCGCGGTAAAGCAGGCACTTCTGTAAAATTAAAAATATCCCGCGCTGGATGGGCCACAGACCGAGAAATCACGGTAATGCGTGAAAGCATTAAAATTCCTCATCTTTTCTATGAAATGCTCCCGCAAAAAATTGGCTATATTCTGCTCACCCAATTTGGCCAAAAAGCAGCCGAAGATATGGGCTTAGCATTAAAAAAACTCGAACAAGATGGCATGCAGGCCCTAATTATTGATTTACGCGGAAATGCCGGCGGATGGCTTAAAGCTGCTGTTGACATTGTAGATTTTTTCTTGCCATCCGGAAAACTCATTGTGTATAGCCAAGGCCGTCATCCTATAAGAGGCAAAAAATACGAATACATTAGTTCTGCAAAAACAACAATCCGCAATTACCCTCTGGTCATTCTAGTAGATGGCTCTTCTGCGAGTGCATCCGAAGTCGTTGCTGGGTCCTTGCAATGCCATAAACGTGGCATTCTGATTGGTCAGCAAACTTATGGAAAAGGCTCGGTTCAAGAGCCAATGCCTTTGGACACTCGAGCCAATGTTAGATTAAAACTCACCATTGCGATGTATTATCTTCCCAACGGCAGTTGCATTCATAACGAATATGACAATACAGGAAAAATCAAAAAGCACAATGGCATTACCCCAGATATTGTGATGCAAGTTGCCCAAGAATCTGAAACATGGAAAAATGAAGAACGCGCTAAGATTCAAGAAAAGAAAGCATTTCAGACATATTTGGAAAAATACTATCCAGAGCAACAGGTTCTATTCTTTGAATTAGCAGAGAATGATCAAGGCGATACCAAACTATATCCTGGATTTGATGAATGGTATCAATCTCTCAATACCAAAGCCAGTACGGATGATGTGCGACGATGGCTTAGAGAAGAATTGCGCCGCAAAGTCGCAGATGAACGTGGCAAAGAATACGTATGTGATTATACTGAGGACCAAGATATCCAGCGGGCAATCATCGAAATATGCAAGCTCATCAAAATCAAACCACAAGAAATTCCATCGTTCCAGAAGTTTGCCAGCAAATTTGAGAAGTAGTATTTGAATTGGTACTTCAAAAGGGATAAGCATGCATCAACACAATATCCGATTATGGCAGCATTCGCATCTATTTAATCTTGAGAAAAAACAAATTGAGCAAAAGACACTCATCGTCGTGATCATTACTGCGGTCATGATGATCGCTGAAATATTTTTTGGGTGGCTTACCAATTCCATGGCCCTGCTTGCCGATGGATGGCATATGGGAACACATGCTTTTGCATTAGGCATTTCGCTCTTTGCCTATATCTTTGCTAGAAAATATGCGCATGATAAAAAATTTACCTTTGGGACATGGAAAATTGAAATTCTAGGAGCTTACTCAAGCGCCATCGTGCTTGGCATGGTCGGCATCCTGATGATCACAACATCGGTCGAACGGCTTCTACATCCTTTAGATATTCAGTATAATCAAGCTTTACTTGTGGCGATCATTGGCTTAGTGGTGAATGTGGTGTGCGCCGTTATTTTAAATAGCGGTGTTCATGAGCATTCATACGAACATCACGATCACGACGAACATCACGATCACGACGAACATCACAATCACGACGAACATCACAATC
>JAKLHB010000236.1 GCA_022710345.1 Planctomycetota bacterium | reverse complement strand
ACTGGCTCATGTCGATGCCAGTGCCGATGACTCCGTAATCGCGTGCCCAGGTGCACAGCATCTCGCCCGAACCGCTGCCGAGGTCGAGCACTCGGGTCCCCGTTTCCAGACGCAACGCCGCGCCAAGAGTAGCGAGCTTTTCGGGTGTGAACGGGTTATGGATGCGGTGAGCACTTTCGGTGATGTTGAAGATCCGTGGAATATCCAATGTAGAAAATCTCCTTATGAGTGTGAATAGATTCGGTCACTGCATGCAGATAGGTAAGACTTATGAAATGATCGCCATCTTTTCCCTCTGCCCAAACCGCGGGTTACTTTCATAACACACGGCTTTCCAACGATTTTAATTAGGCCATGAAATAAAGTGCAAAATCCTAAAGTATTCTTTTCCCTCTGCCAGCTAAGAGCCTGCGGAGCGGAGTGGCATCAGGTGGAAAGGCGTGTTAGCCGCTTTTTGCGTTCCACTATTTCTCTCAAATCTTCGATAGGAATAGGTTTCTTGCCGTTACGATGAAGAACTCGATGACAATTTGCGCAAACAACAGCCACATCTTCAATTCCCGTGATTGCTTCGGATTCGCGGTCTGAAAGTGGTCTTAGGTGATGCACTTCGATATAGTCTTTTCCCAATTCACCATAAAACTCTTCAAAGGAAAAACCACAAATTTGGCAACGATAACCAAGTCTTGCAATGGCTTGTTTTCTCAACAACGGATTCCGCTTTCGTAATTCTACCGTAACTTCTTGAATACCACCTTCTGCGAACTCAATTTGCTCGTCTGAGAAGGAAGACGCAACTTCTTCGGGCAACTGTTCTGTTATGCTGGGTGCAAGATCACTGACCCGTACCTTGTTGATTCGATTTTTCGGAATATTGAGTTGCGAGATGGGAGACTCAAAAACTTTGAGACAAGCGTTAGCGTAAGAATTCCAAATGTCTTGCGATTGTAGAATCTCGGTTATTTTTTCAGGAACAACTTTCAACCAATACAATGGTATGTAACGCTTTGTGGATTTAGCAAGCTCAAAGTCAAATCGGGAATCCGGCAAAGAGTTGTCTACCAATAACCAGACACTCTTGGAGAATGTCTTGGAGAATGCTGCGAGCCAAATATTACCTACACACAGGCTGATCCAATTTGAATGTACGCCGAAGTATGCTTGCTGTGGGGAAGTAATATGTTTGAAAGCAAGATCAAAGAACTGGACAAACTTATCCGCCAGCTCTGGTCTTGTTTTGGCAACCCATTCTCTTACTACTTGTTGCCATCCAGCATGTAGCAATTTTGTTGCTTCCATTTTGCTCTTTCACATAAAGCGGGCTAACAACCATCGGATGCCACAACACAAACAGCTAAAACTGATTGCTAAATTACCATGGGGAAGATCTTGATACATCATGAGTCATCTCTTCTTCATATAAGTCGCCATGTTCTTCTGAGGGGTAATTTGAAATTACCCCTGGGGAGCTCTTTGAAATTAAAAGCTTTAAGTCAATTTTTTCTAATTTGCTCGACAGTGTCGAGCAAATTAAAGAAGGCGGATATTGCAGATAAAATTGTCGCATTCTCTGAAGATTTTGCCTAGAAAATCCTCTACCAAGCTTTGCTGTTAAATCGATAGCAAGCTGGCTTAGAAGCGATTCTCCATAGCCTGCCCGTTTTTTTTCCTTTTTGTTCAGGCTTCCCGCGAAATTTCTGCGAAAATACAACCTCTCAAGGAAATTTTCAACTGGGCTTTGCTGTTAGCAAGCTGGCTTAGAAGCGATTCTCCATAGCCTGCCCGTTTTTTTTCCTTTTTGTTCAGGCTTCCCGCGAAATTTCTGCGAAAATACAACCTCTTAAGGAAATTTTCAACTGGCTTTACGTATGCAGCTATTTTTCTGCAAATTTTTTGATCACTTATTATTTCGATTTGCAGGCATGCAACATGTTGCCGGTGTTACGCTCCCAAAATACACCGTCTGCAAAGCCTTGGATTGTTTTGGTTTCACCTGCTAATTCAATTCTTTTTGCGGCGAGTAAACAATATTCTTGGTCAAGTTCGATTCCTAAGAATTTTCTCTCTAGTTTCTTGGCGACAACTGATGTTGTTCCAGAACCTAAAAATGGGTCAAATACAAAGTCTCCTGGATTTGTACTGGCTAAAATAATCTTGGCTAGCAATTTTTCGCTTTTTTGTGTTGGATGATCTGTATTTTCAGGCATTGACCAAAACGGGATGGTGATGTCTGTCCAGATATTGGATGGGTGGGTATCTCTAAAATTTCCATCCATGCTTTGATGCCAGTCTTTTGGCTTCCCATTCATGGTGTAAGGTGCTAATACTTTTCTACGAAGTTTTACATTCTCCACATTGAAGGTATATTCATCTGACATGGTGCAAAACCAAATATCTTCACTGGAATTTTTCCAATTGGCTTTTGCGCCTCTTCCTTTTTCTCGCTCCCATGTAATTCGATTTCGGGCAATAAAGTGTTGGGATGCGGCTTGAAATATAGAAACTGAACTGTACCAATCGCCGCAAATGTAGATGCTCGCTGTATGCTTGAGCAAAGGTTTAAGAATGGATAAGGCATGATCTAGCCATTTTGTATACTCATCCACGCTCTGACGAAAAAATTTGTTTCCATTGAAGGCTTTATCGAGATTATATGGTGGGTCAAGAAATAGCAAATCTACCTTCTCGTATGGAAGCACTTTCACCCATTCTTGATAATCGCCATGGATAGTGCCAGTGATCAAGGTAGTGAATGGGTGCTTCGGAAGTTCAGTCACCAAGGTAGGTAATAGCCGAACTCGATCATCTTGAGTAATCGTTATTGTGCGATTTCTCGGAGCACGTTGTTTAGCTAATTGTACATTGCTCATCTCATCATCTCGTTTCGATAGCATCTAAAAAATCATTTTTGAAATTGCCAAATCCCTGCCTTATTTTCTTTGGCTTTTTTTTCCATTTCTAAAAATTCTTGTGAATATTGATGCATAGCAGCATCTACTTTAGAATAACCAAAAAGAAGTAGTTCTTTGTTGACGAAACACCAAAATCCTGAAGAATTGGAAAAAATATACGCTGATTCTTTTCCTTGTAAATCACGTAGTTCGAATTCGTCGTATTGTAACATGATCTTGCCGGACTGTAAAAGCTTGGCATTGGCATCTCGAGATTCTTCAAAAAAAAAATTCATCTTTTTGCGGGGAATTGATTCCTAAATACTTTATGACTCTGCCGTCTTTGAGTTTAATGGTGTCCCCACTTAGTACTTCGAGTATCTCCACATTTTGGACTAGGTCCAGATGTTCTTTGGCAGGCAAAGAAGTAGGTGGATGGTGTTTCTGAGCGTCCGAAATTTGGCTTATTCCTCCGGCCACAATTCCAGCAATAAAGCTTGGGAGAATCATAGAAATCGAAATGGGAAATGCCAAAATATCCCATGTTTGTTGATTGCTGAAATTTATAAAACACTGAGAACATGGTTTTGGTTCATAGTCTCTGTATGCATATTGTATTCCTGCCGTTTCTCGACCGGTATGATACGCATAGAAACAGCCAGGCAAAAGTAATAAATTCAGCCACAGAAAAATTTTTTTCATTTGGTTCTCCCCGAAGGTATAGCAGTATTGGTTGGTAATTTGGGGGATTCTTCCTGTGTAGCTTTGTTTTCGACTGGTTGGGGAGACGGCTCCTGTGGTTGAGGAAACAGTTCCTGTATAGCTCTGTTTTCGACTGGTTGAGAAGACGGCTCCTGTGGTTGAGGAGATGGCTCCTGTGTAGGTTTGTTTTCGATTGGTTGAGGAGATGGCTCCTGATGGAAGCACTCATCGTTTTGCCTTTTGCCTAGTTCGACCATAGCTGTTATGGGAAGAAAAGCTGTATCGGTTATAGCAACAAAGAGAGCCTCTACACCGATGACAGGCAGTGCCATGAGGACAACTGGGCCTGCCCCAAATCCGCCTCGTCCGCTTACCATTTTTTGTAGATACTTAGGAACCATGAGTTCTTCTCTCACGCCTCCATAGACTTTAGGATCGTTGAACAGGTTGATAAACGTTCCACAGCATCCATTCAGATAGAAGATACATAACAAAACAGCAATGCAGTGCCATAAGTAGCCATTGCAAGAACTATGTCGTTGAAATAAAGTGATAGATGATTTCATGTTGGCCTCCTTAAATTTTAGGGCGGCTTAAGTGGACAACATTGGCCTATGGCTGATTTTTCAAAAGGTTGCGGAAATATTCAACTGTTTTTGGCAGTCCTATATCAACAGGAACAGTCGGCTGCCATCCTAGTTTTTTTTGGGCAAGGGTGATGTCGGGTTTGCGCTGTGTGGGATCATCTTGGGGCAATGGTTGGTATATAATTTGGGAGGAAGAACCTGTGATTTGGATGATTTTTTTGGCCAATTCCTGGATTGTGTATTCTTCTGGATTGCCTAAGTTAACTGGCCCTGTTTCGGCTGTTGCATTCATCATTTGGATCAAGCCTGCCACAAGATCATCTACATAGCAAAAAGACCGGGTTTGATTGCCACTGCCGTACATAGTGATATTTTGGCCTGTGAGAGCTTGGACAATGAAATTGCTCACCACTCGGCCATCATTAGGCAACATCCTAGGTCCATAAGTATTGAAAATGCGCACCACTGCAATATCGGTTTTGTGTTGCCGATGGTAATCAAAGAACAAGGTTTCTGCGCATCGTTTACCTTCGTCATAACAACTGCGTGGGCCAATGGGATTGACATTTCCCCAATACGATTCGGGCTGGGGATGCACTTGAGGATCGCCATAGACTTCAGAAGTGGATGCGAGTAGTATCCGTGCGCGCTGTCTTTTGGCAATTCCAAGCATATTGATGCTGCCACTCACGGATGTTTTAATGGTTTTGATTGGATTGATTTGATAATGGATGGGTGATGCAGGACAGGCTAAATGATAGATTTGGTCAACTTCCAGGCGGATTGGTTCAATCACATCATGTCGAATGACTTCAAAATGGGGGTTTTGCAGAAGATGCAAAATATTATGCCTGCTGCTGGTCGAAAAATTATCCAAGCAAATCACATCATTGCCTTGGTCTAGTAGGCGTTCGCATAGGTGTGAACCAATGAACCCTGCGCCGCCTGTCACTAAAACACGTCTCATAACCTTTTTTGCTCCTTTTGTTTTGCAAAAACCCAATGATTATAGCCCAAAAAATTCAGCGTAATAGCGATCAATATGCCAATGATTGTGTTGAAAACATAATGCAGCCCTATAATGGATAATAGGGAAAACACAGCGACTCGAATGCTAAAAGATATGCCTGTCACTAGATGGAATTTTCCTAAATGCACTATTTTTTCACGAAGCGAAGTATAGCGAACACGCCATGTAAACACAGAATGCACAACAAAACCCATCAGCAGCGATGCTTCAATGCTCGTTACATACGCTATATTCTGGCCTAGTACACTGTTCCAACCTACTTCTTCCACCAACAAAATAATTGTGATCAGTTGTGTCATGGCCACAAGCAGTCCAGCAAAAAAATACTTGATGAGCTTCGCTAACCATGAGGTGTTGTATTTGAGGATGCACCATACAGCCCAGAGTGCATCTTTGATGCCAATCTTTTTGCCTTCTTCGTAGGTTCGTCCATGATATGAAATGCCAACCTCATAAACTCTTACCCCACAATTTCTAGCCAAGCTTGCCACTTTAGCCGTGATTTCAGGCTCAAATCCAAAACGATTTTCTTCGATTTCGATATTTTCTAGAATTTTTTTTCGGAAGACTTTATAGCAAGTCTCCATATCTGTTAAATTCAGATCACTCAGCATATTAGAAAATAAAGTAAGAATTTTATTGGCCACAGTGTGCCAAAAATACAAAATTCTATGTGGCTCACTCCCCATAAACCTCGAGCCATATACCACATCGCTTTTATTTTCCAGAATTGGAGTAAGCAATTTGCTATATTCACGTGGATCATATTCTAAATCTGCATCTTGGATGAGGATAATATCGCCAGTAGCATGATGAAATCCTGTTCTCAAAGCCGCACCTTTGCCTGCGTTTTTCGGATGATGGACTAAGCAAAAAGAATGCTGTGATTGAAGTTGCTGCAGCACAGCATACGTCCCATCAGTGGAGCAATCATCCACTACCACAATTTCCCGACTGTGGATCTGCTGAGGTAAATCTATGCTGGCAACAGTTGCGATGATCGTCGCAATGGTTTGAGCTTCATTGTACACAGGTATGATAATAGAGAGTTTCATAATCTTTTTCGTGTATCCAGGTTGAAAAAATAGCCTAAAAATTGAATACAAACGAAAAACAGGCTGCCAAAGTAAGAGATAAGCCGGATTTTGTACCTCAAAAGAGGCAGCAGCCATTTATCTAGGCTGGCTGTCGCCAACCAGCTCGTGCAGTCTACCCGGAAGTAAATTTTACGAGACGGACAGCCTCTTTCTTCCCTATTTGACCTTTCACCGGGTTGGGTTTACCTTGCCAAAATTGTCACCAACTTTGCGGTGAGCTCTTGCCTCGCCATTTCACCCTTACCTAGCCCAAAGCAAGACAAATGAAGTTATTGAAATAGGCTATAGGCGGTATGTTTTCTGTGGCACTTTCCCTAGAATTGCTTCTGGTGGATGTTATCCACAACCCTGTCCTATGGTGTCCGGACTTTCCTCTTTGCATAATGAACAAAGCGGCTGCTTTTCTTACTTTGGAACCTGTTTTCGAAGTTTGTTCCAGAGCATGTCTGGAGAGATTATTATAAATTTTCTGGGCAACTATGTCAAGCTAAATCTATGAATTATCGCAAATCTACTGAAATGCATAGAATTAGCATAAATTTTGATTATAACATTAACCCATTCCGCCAATTGCATCTGGTGCTGTCCGAGACTTTCTAGTCTGCGAAGCAACACAGCAAAGAAAGCAAATGATCTTTTGGATGTTTTCTTGGGCGCATTTGAATTGGCCCAGGAACAAGCAGTAACAAATTGTCTGATATAGTGGGAGCTGTTTTGCGCCCAAAATTGAATCCAAATTTTTGTTTTGCATACTGTATGAGCTATTCAGGGATGATAAAAGGTCGCAGCCAGGGTGCTACCGCTTCCATGCCCATTTTTTCTTGCACTGTTTTCCACAGTTTTGCTTTGCGCCAGTCATTGGGTAAAACTTTGGTACCTGTTGGAAATTCATATAGCAGGTTCACAGCTCCACGGGCTAAAAATGGCATGGGATTGCCTGGACAAATGACCCATAACTCCCTTGCTGGCTCAATTCCAGCATGAAAATAGCAATCATAATCTGTGTGATTGCGATGGAACAAGGTTGACAATTCACTAATGGTGGCTTCATGATATTCGCCTTGCCAACCTAGAACAAAATTTCCAAGCTTTTTTTGGTCTTCAGCCGATAATATTTCACCTGCAAGCATCTTGGTGGATATTTCCATCACCTCTTGCAAAGCTTTTTTATATCGGCTAATTTCTTCTCCCGGTTCACGTGTCATAGGATACCCTACTAACAGCAGAAGTTTTTCAAGATTTCGAATTGTGGTGAGCATTCGATTGAAAAATTCTGGATATGGGTCAACACATGCTTCAAACTTTTGGATATCTGCGCCTGCAAAAGTGGGCCGACTATTGGAAAGATGAACAATACCACATA
>JAKLHB010000235.1 GCA_022710345.1 Planctomycetota bacterium | reverse complement strand
ATAGAAAGCAATCGCACTTTATACATACGGCTTGAAAATGGTAATGTCTTGGCTGCTAGGCCAGGTGGGATCGTAGATGGCAAGCAAGTTTTGCATAGCACTCTTGCTGGCCAAATCACAGTTCCGCGTAGCCAAATGCTCCTGGTTGGGCCAACAGAAGACAGCGTTAACCCTGGGTATCTTAAAACACAAAAAGAATTGAAAGAAACCCAAGAAGCATTGGCCAATGCCACAGAAATCAATAAAGTTTGGTCTGGATACCTCCAGCTTAACTTTAGTGGTACTTCAGGAAACACAGATTCTATGACTTTTGCCAGCATCGCGCATGTAGAAAGAAAAGCCCATTCTGATAAATTTGAGGGACATTTAGACATGCGATATGGCGAGTCCAATGATGAAATTAGTGCACAGGAAATTTCTGGATATTTGCGTGAAACTGTTGATATCACAGGAAGACTGTACGTCTATGGCCGCCTAGAAGGCAAATGGGACGAAGTCAAAGACATTGACTTTTCGGCAATGGCTGAATTAGGCTTTGGGTTGCATCTTATCAGAGAAAAAGAATTTGAAATTTTCGAAGGTGATCTCATTACGCTAGACTTTGATCTAGGTGTAACCTATACTGCCACAGACTTTGAGCACGGCGAAGATACCCACAGCTCTGGTGGTGTTGCCCGTATTATGTACAACCATATTTTCCCCAATAAATGGAGATTGGCCATCACTGGTGAATATGTTCAAGATTTCCAAGAACCGCAGAACAAACGCAATGCAGATCAATTCGATGGCTACCGTTGCAAAGTGGAAGTGCTTTTAGAAATCCCCATCACCGAGGTACTATCTTTCACAGGCACCATCAAAGACGAATACGTCAATGCTCCAGCTCCAGATCGGGAACGCAATGATTTCTATTGGCTCCTGGGTCTCAAAGTAAACTTATAACAGCCAGCGCTTCGTTCTAAGAAAAAAAGAACGGTTGACAATGTTGTCAGCCGTTCTTTTTTTGGTGAATGCCTATTTGCGCTATTTTTCATCGTAGTTCAAGCTATTTTTCATCGTAGTTCAAGCAGATAATGTTTTTGAGTACCATGATGAAGTTCTTACAAAAGCCTTATCATCAGGCTTTTTTTATTTAGCTTTTTTAAGCCACGATGATCAATCGTTTGATTTCTCTGATGCAGTTCTCTATTTTTTCTCAATGTCACATAAAATCTCTTGCAGGGCATCTTCTACAAATTGGCGAATTTGTTTTACCGTTAAGTCAGATGTAGGCGCAGTCACTATGATTTTGATGTACTGTTTATCTAGGAATTTAACGGTACGATATTGGTTTTGTCCACCCACACGCAATCGAATCGTAAGACTGTTAAAATCCGATTTTGCTAAATCACAGTTGATGTTTTCTTGCCCTGAATCAGGATTTAGATAAAAGCAGAATCCCTTGGTGTGGTATGCAGGGTTGTCGTTATACATGTTGGAATATGTTTCTCTCTGGCCTTTTTGCAGAATAAATTGCTTGATCTGAACCAAATGATCGTGGGTGATGATCTTTTCTTCGCCCTGATAGATGCGCAATTGGATATCCATTGTCTCTCCAAAGAGCATCGTACTGATGATCGCGACAACACACAACACTTCGCACATTGTCTTCATCTGCATGGGCATTTCCTTTCATGCATATTTCTAGCGTTATTGATTACTGCGCTTCCCGATTGAATTCAATATAAAAATTGCTATACTGTAGGCACCCAGATTGGTTTACTCATGCTGGATATTGTATTGAATCTGTTTGAGAAGCGCGGTAAAACAAGCGTTACAAAAATATCTGCTAGACGTTACTGAGTTTTTTCTAAGGTAATCGTGACCCTAGAAGGATAATCACTTTGTTTGAAAATCTTTCTGACATTGTGATAGCCAGCTTTTGTAATATAAAGATAATGGGCAACATCGATGTCTTCATTTTCTTCAAATGTTACGGTACAAGGAGAATCGCTTTGAGTTTTCCCATCAAAGGTAACATTAGCGCCGGGTGGGATTGTGATAACATGTATTGTGCATATGTTAGAGCAACCAATAGTGGCTAACCCTATCATTAAAAAGAAGATATTGAAGAATAGTTTATTTTCCATATTTATCCTCCAAAGTCTCTACTACATCTCCTACCACCATAAATCCTACCTTGTCATCCTTTTCTATAAAATAGAGAACACAATTTAACATATAATCCCCAGCAGCTTTATTAACAGCGTCATCTATGGCTTGAGAGACTCCATTTTCTAATCCCTTCATTTTCTCTGATGGCTTTGTTAGATAAATTCCTTCAACTCCTCTGGCTTTGAGATGTTTGGATGCATCTGGGACTTTGCTCAAATCAACGTTGCGAGAAGATACTATGGTAAAATCTCCGATACGAGTTTTTACCATCTCAGAAGAACATGCGCAAAAGAACACCAATAAGAAAAAAGCTAGAGCTTTTTGGAATGCGTACATATTTGTTCTCCTACTTGAAGATGTCCCAATAGTTTTTAGTTTTGTTAACATTCTCCCATAAGTGGATTTTCGGAAATTCTAACTTGTTATGCTAGAATATACTAAAAAAATCCTTAATCTGTATCAATCAAAAAAAATTCGCTCGGAAATAAAAGTTCTCTTTGATAGAATGCCAGGTTTTCCGGTGTCTCTTCAGGACACGATAAGAGTCGACATAACCTGGGGTTAGAAACCCCAGGCTTTATTCCCAAACCGCTTCGCGGCAAAAAACTTTGCTGCAGTGCGAGAGTTCTCCATAAGAATCATCATTATAGCAAAAAACAGGAGTAAGCAAAAGATTTATGTGAAGAAAGATCTTTTTTCCAACCAGAAGAATTGGTTAGGATTTGCTTTGCATGAGATGCGTTGATTATTTTTGTCCTAACACCATGATCTCGATCTCATCCAATAAGATGCCCCGTTTGCCCCAATTTCCTGCTGTTCCGCCCCATATCTGCAAAACTTTCAACTGGGCGATTTCAAATAAAAGGCGCAGTTCTGTTGGTACAAATCCGCGTTCTCGCAAAGGCAAGGAGACTGCTTGATCAGGCAAATTGCATTCAGAACGTTCGGTGAGGCTGAGTGGATCAAATTGGCCTTCATCAGCCTTTGCTTGGGAATATTTGCGGGCAATGGCATAACCATTTAAGACCGTGAATAGACATTTGGCCTTAGGTTTCATGACATTGGCTGCATTGCGTAAGATGGCCAAGGGCTGCTGGATTGGATCATCCTGGGTTCCCAAAAGCCCAAAAGCGCCTTCACATAGGCAGATCACAGCATCAAAAAGTGTATCTAAATGAAACGAAGTGGCATTTGCATGCACCCAGGTTATCTGGACTCCTGCTGCTTGCGCATGGCGTTGGGCTTCCTGGAGCATGCCTTGGGAAATATCTAACCCTGTCACAGTATACCCACGTTTAGCCAATTCCACAGAATGACGGCCTGTGCCACAGCCTAAATCAAGGATGAAGGCTCCAGGAGTTAGTTCCAATTCTTTAATCAAAAAATCTACTTCAGCAACTGTATTTTTTGTAAAGCATTCATTTTCATATTGATATGCGTAGCGATCGAAAAAATTTGACCATTCTGTCGCATGTTGGTCAGAGGAATTTGCATTCGACATTGGCATACTTTCTAAGTAAAAATGTTGATCATAACGTTTTTTGGGAAACAGCAACTCAAGAAAAATGGCTCCATTTCACCAATTTCAACTAAATTGGCACTTACTGCGCTTCTCAAACAGATTCAATACAATATCCAGCACATATACCTTGGCATGCACGGCACAAGCTCAAACAGATTCAATACAATATCAGCATGAGTAAACCAACCTGGGTATATCAATTTTTATATTGAATTCAATCGGGAAGCGCAGTAAAGTGAGCAGATGTTCTTTATTGTCTGCTTGTTATATGGCTCCATTTCACCAATTTCAACTAAATTGGCATAGGTAGGTTTTGCAACGAGTTGCCGAGTTGCAATAGTGGTGGCTCTCCAAAATTTGTTAGAATGAGTCAAAATGAATGATAAAAGTCAAAACAAAATTCGAGGCTAGCTCTATGGTGGAGTTAATTCGATTTCCACCAAAGCTGGATTTTGTGGATTTGTATCAACAATGCAATAGGTAATGGCCATCACTCGTCCATTTTCACGAAATAGCTCTGGATGAAGATATGCACAATAAAACAAGCCTACCAGATCTTTACCCAATTCCCCTGGCAAAGAAAATACCAGGACTGGCTCAGACCAAGGGCCAAAGGGATGCTTGGCAGTGCGAATGAAAATGGATCTAGGATGCAACGCTGGATGTCCAACATGAAACATGACAAATTGGTCTAAATAGGGATTGTATGCTACAGAAACCTGGCCATATACATCCATCACTAAGTAAGCTGCTTCTGCTTTGGAGCTTGAGAAATCACAGCCACCTTTCCAAAATTGGTATGCTTTGGGATCCGCAAGCGAGGTAATTGGGACTTTACTCAGGAAAACAGCGCTGGTGTATGCGTCTATTTTGCTAAGGAAATAGAGCAAGCAGTCTTTGCCATAGATGACTGCTGATTGAGGTACAATAGGCACTTCAGACGCAGTTTCTGGAATGCATACACGTTGGAAATTCCATGAATTACCTTGAGCAATCGCTAAGCCAACGCCAACGCCCTGAAAGCTCCACATAGTGTTGCCTGTGATCTCAATACGTTCATAAAACAAATACGTCGAGCCATCAATGTGTATGCCAGTGCAAGGCCAAATGCGGTGTTTTTCCCAAGATTCTGGGGCTTGAAGAGGCACAACAAAATCTGCCCGGCCTTTTGCATTTACCAAATACTCTGCGGTTGGTTGGGTAGAGATGTTGGAAACACGACATACAGAATTGGAGACAGCACCTTCAAATTCAGGACGTTCACCAACAAAAGTGCCCAAAAAAGTATCGCCAAAAAGCCAAAGCGCAGTTTGATCTGGTAAGGGAATGGAAAAAGCTCCATCTTGGCAAATGACACGTGATTTCTCTGCATTGATGCGCCAAAAGGCTGGCATTTGCTTCGATTTTACCTGATACCTCCCTAGAACCAAGGCTTTAGTATCCTCACAAACTAACGATGTCATGGTGCAAAAGCACAAGACAAGCATAGCCGCTAAAATTTTCATAAAATCCCCACTTTCTCATCAGTGGATGAAAAAAGCATTTCATAAAATCAGCGATCTGAAAAGCCAAGGCTTTCTTGAATGAGAAAACCGGCTGCGCAAAATACACAGCCGGTTTAACCATAACGTTATTTTTCGTCTTTTTCTAAGAATCCAGCAGCGTTAACTTTGTATCCTGGTTCACCACCTTCTTTAACGATGCGGACTACACAAGTTTTCCAAAGTGGTCGGACAGCTTGGGTAACGAAACTTTCGAGCTCTTTGAGCTTGCCATTCAATGTATTGTCCAAAGGATCAATCGCGATCTTTTGTTGCCATTCTGGGCTTAGGTAAGCATAGCCAGGGCCCCAAATGCCTTTCTTTTCTTGGATGCCCTTGCCTAATGTCAATAGACGATCTCGCAAGAGCATGGCATCGCTTTGAGGATTGGTCACGCTAAACATTTTTTCAAATACTGTGTTCAGTTCAAGCACATTATCATGGTAGGTACGGAAATTTGTTTTTTGGGCTTGTTCATCGCTTTCGGTTTTAATTTTGGCCCAGAGTTCTTTCTCAACTACTTCAACATCTAGCCCAACCAATTGTTGCAAATCATTGGCAGCTTCATCAAAAAGATTTTTAATGCGTTCAGCGCTTTTTTCCATAATCATTGTAATTTGTTGGGCTTGCTTGGCTAATTGTGGTTCAAAGCTGCTACTGGCTTTTGTTTTTAGGGAATGTTCTTGGAATGCTTCAATCGCTTGTTCAAAACGATCAATGCTAGCTTTTAAATCTTGGAATGCACGATCAAATTCATAGCGCTCGCTTGCAAATTCATATTCATAATCGCTCACATCGTCGAAAAATTTAGGATTGCATGCGGCTTTCATTCCTTCTTCAGCTTCTTTATCAGCTTCGCGTTTGGGTTCACCTGGTTTTGGGAAAGCAAAGTTAAATTGATCATCGCGTGTGACTACGATACCAACATTGCGCAAATATTCTGGAATTTGCTTATAGATCAGCTCAGTGAGGTCTTTTTCCATGCGATAAAGATCATTGTCAATGCCTTCTAGTTTTTCCTCTGGTACATCCCCCATCAGCAAGCATTCCTTGCGATAGCGATCTAGATATGCCACACGTGCACGCGACTCATTGAGTTCATCAATAAACCCGCTCATATAATGAATTTCCAGGTCACATTGCAATTGCAAAGGGCTCACAACCCAATCTTCACGGGTAAAGATCAATTTAAAACCATTGCAGAATTTCTTGCGCATTTCTTCCAGAGTGACGACAGCTTTATTCAAACGCACTAGTTTTAGGTTGACTTCACGCACTGCGTATTCTTTTTGCCGGCTCAAGGAACGTTTGGAGAGCACATAGCACAATTCCAAAAGTTTTTGCACTCTTTGCTGAAGTTTTTCAACACTTACCTTTTGGATTTCTTGCTCATATTCTAGGCGTGCATTGTAATACGAAATTTGTTGATCATCAAAATCAGAGCGATATACCAAGACATTGGCACACCCTACCATAAAAAAGCTCAAGAGCATGATGCAAAAAATGAATTGTTTCATAAAATTAGCAACTCCTTCAGTCCTTAAGGACTAATTAAGTCACTCCTCCTAAAAGCAACATTTTTTATACGGATTACCCAAGTTGCTACTTGTTCAAAACTAGTAATATATTATTTGAAAAAGAGTTAAGTATCAGCTATGCACCAATAGGCAGTTACCTACCAGCCCGCCGAAGCAGTTGGGTTTGCTATAGGGCTTCCGATTGGGAGTTCATCAAAAGGTATCATATCTCGCCACGTCTCTAGTCAACTAGCAACTAAGGTACGGATTCTAACGAATTTTTGGGAACTGCTGAATTGGCAGAGGCCGGATTTTGTAAGAGTTGTTCATTATGACTATGGATATAATAGGCACCCAAGAAAACATCCAAAGGCAATCTACTTTCTTTGCTGAGTTGCTTTGCAGGCTAGAAAATAACCAATAGCGTATGCTGGAATTGGCGGAAAGGAGCAATGTCTCTTGAGTTGCCGCTGTGGCGTTCCCACAAAAAACGCGTCTGATTAGATATTATCATTTTCTTTCAGCAATTCAAGCATAAAATCAAAAATTTTCAGTTGCATTTTGCTCATTCAATCACTAGAATAATAAGAAATTTGCATAATGCCTTGCTTCGTTTAAAGCAAACATAATCTTTGTTTTTTCAGTGAATTAGCAACTTGATTATTTTCCTCAGAAAGGCATTGGTCATTTATTTTATGTTCCAGATTAAAAGCTCATTCCGTGGTGGCTATTGGTTCAAAAATTTTCAGGGCACGCCTAAGCCGGAAATCAGGCCATTTTCGCCAGAAAAGCCTGCTCCTCCAGCAATTCCAGGTGCCAGTTCTGCATGGGAAAACTTACCTCTGGGAACCATCAGCGATTTAATGCAACAAGCTGGTGTTGGTGCTTTGGGTTTGCCCACATTGAAAAGCAATCCAATAAAAATTAACTCTTTAATAATCATAGGGTTAGCTACCTATCCTATG
>JAKLHB010000234.1 GCA_022710345.1 Planctomycetota bacterium | reverse complement strand
TCCTGACGGGACACAGGAAAACGTAGCATTCTATCAAAGAGACCTTTTATTTCCGAGCGAATTTTTTTTGATTGATACAGATTAAGGAGCTTTTTTTAGTGCTATTCTAGCACAACAAGTTAGAATTTCCGAAAATCCACATATTGGCCAGGATTTTAGTGTTCCTGCAAAAACATCAGACTAACGACGTTCAAAATATTTTTCTAATTCAACGATTGTGATTTTTAAGATCGTGGGACGACCATGAGGGCAATGAAAGCTGTTCTGTGCTGTGCGTTTTGCCTGGAGGAGTTTGATGATTTCATCTTGATTCAATGGATCACCAGCTTTGATCGCTGCTTTGCAAGCCATGGTAGCGAGCATTTTCTCCATGATTTTGGAAAGTTGAATACTGCCGGATTCATGCACCTGGGCAAATAAGCCCATCACTAAATCTTTGGGACTTGCTTTTTCTAAGATAGCCGGGATTTGGAAGATTTCCAAGCAATCTTCGCGTGCTTGGCGGATTCCAAAGCCTAATTTAGACCAATGGTGTTGCCATTCTTGAAACAACGCCATGTCTTGATGCGAGATAGTGAGGGGTTCTGGAAAAAGCAAATTTTGAGCTGCGACCTGGTTTGCGTCCACTTGTTCTCGCAGTTGTTCGTACAAAACTCTTTCATGCAACGCATGCTGGTCTAGGATGCAAAGCCCATCTGGACACCCAAGCACAATGTATGTATTGTGCAATTGAAACACAGCCTTGGGATTGATAGGCATGGGAATTTGGTCGTATGGCAAGCCAGCTTGATGCTCGCTGAGCATGGGTGCCTGCATCATCTGTTCCGCGATTTGCCGCATAGATGGAGACGACTGGGGTTTGCTAATTGGCCGGACAATGCCAATGGGGCCTGGTTTAGAAGATTGAACCTGCACCAGAGGCGCTGCATATCCGTGCCTGGTTTCGTGAATTTGATCATACAAAATTGTATTGGATGCCTGCGTTGGGCTGGATTCTGGCAAAGTTTGCATTTGGGACAATGCTTGTGGCAAGGGCGTTTGATTTACATCTTCAACAGGTTTTGTTCCTGATTCATCGGCTAATGGAGGGGCCTCTACAGATGCTTGTTCTGCGGCTGATTGAGGTGTTTCAGCGGATAATAGGTCCGCGGCAGTTACTTTTTTGGAGAGATCAAGACCTGCAAAACCCTCTGACACGGCTGAACGCACCAATTGATACACTTCTTGGCTATAGCGATGTCGAATTTCAGCTTTGGTTGGATGTACATTGACATCAATTGCAGTAGGAACTATATCCATGTATAAAACAGCCATGGCACAATTTTTAGCCCCCAGATAATCCTGATACCCATCTTGCAGGCCGCGCAAAGCCACACGATCTTTGATACAACGGCCATTAAAATAACAAAATTGCCATTTACTATCACAACGATAATATTGTGGCAATGCCAAATAGGCCACTAAATGATAATTTTGCGAACTGCGGTCAATTCGAGTGAATTCGGCATCATCATGCGGAAATGCCTCTTGAATGCGCTGGAGATAGTCGGTGCATTGAGAGAAGTTGATGATTTGCCTGCGATTGTGCGTGAGACGGAAAGAGACTTTGGGCGCAGCCAATGCCAAGCGTATCACCATATCATTGATATGGCCCATTTCAGTCGCTGTATTTTTGAGAAATTTGCGTCTGCCCGGGATATTGAAAAAAAGATTCCGAACTTCAATGATCGTGCCAGGCTTCATACCAACCGGCTGCACAGGCTGTTGCTGCTGATTGCGGATTTCAATTTCATAGCCAGATGTCGCCTCAGGCAATGCAGAGGCAATGCGAATGTCTGCGACAGATGAGATGCTGGCCAATGCTTCGCCGCGAAAGCCCAATGTATGGATGTTGAATAAATCTTCCACGGTTTTGATTTTGCTGGTTGCATGGGGCAATAAGGCCAAAGGCAAATCATCGGCTTCCATGCCGCATCCATCATCTTGCACCCGAATCAAACGATTTCCAGCTTCCTCAATGGTGATTTCAATATGAGTAGCGCCCGCATCCAGGCTATTTTCCACTAGTTCTTTTACAATGGATGCGGGCCGCTCAATACATTCTCCTGCAGCAATTTGATTGACCAACAAAGGGGATAAAACTTGAATTTTGCTCATGAATGTTACGCTTTGGGAAAGCCTTGGAAATATAATTGAGCATCCAATGCCTGGCTATAGCCCGAAGCCTTTGGATATTTGCCTTCGCTATCAATCTGAATCGTCAATTTGCCATCATGAGGCGGGAAGAACACAGGCACTTCAATCAACTTGGATTCACCTGCTTTCAGAGAGAGCCCACGTTGACGGAAGAAACTCTTGCCATCTAGCAAAAATGCATTGTCCAGATCCCTGGCATCACTTAATCCATAGTTGCGGATCACAAATTCCACTGGGAATGAGTATCTTCCTTGCTTCTGGCCAGTTGCCTGGGTTTTGACAAGCCTCATGCGTCCTTGCACAGGGTTGCGCCCTGCAATACGAAGCAACTCAATATGCAATGCAGGTGCACTAGGTGCCCCAGCTTGAAAACCGCAGAATTTCAATTGAGATGAAATATCGTTGTTGGTTTCGTCATCTTCAGCAATTTTGGAAAATGCATCCACACGTACTAAAAATAAGCCATCTTTAATATCAATTTCTACTTCATTGTCTGTCAATGTCTTAGATTCATTAGGACCTAAAGCAAGCCCTTGCTGACGACTCACGACTTTATCATTAAAATATGCCAGATTTTCAAAATCTCGAGAAGCTAAAAAACCAACATTGTTCAAATGATAGCTCATAGTGATTTGATAAAGCCCCTGTTTGCTTCTCTTTAGATCTTTGGGGATAATGATGATAACATCGCGCACAGGTTCTTTGCCCGCAAGTTTTAGCGTGTCAATTGTTAAATCGCGGCCCTTTTTTTTTGCACTACAAATTACTTCTTCCACAGGAGTACCTTTCTTTGGTAAAATAGGTGAAAACTTTGGGATTTTCAAGGATCCGGTGCAGAACCAGGATAATTATACTCGCTTATGACAAAATAAACAATTCTTTTTTGGGAAACAAGATTGATTGTGTTTTAGAGACATTATTATCTTATATATCAATCATTTATATCTATCCAGGGCTGCCCATTCAGAGTAAACTCATCTGCCAATGGAGGATCAACAATGGATGGCGGACAGAGCAATATTTTCCAATTGTGCCAGCAAGTCGTGGCCAATTATCGCGCTTATGTGCATAGTTTTTTCAAAATTCGAGACTCACAAATTCAAGCATACGTGGAATCAGAGTTTCAACAAAACACCTTTTGGCCAGATGCACTCATTCAACTGAATCCTGCCTATGCCAGGCCCTGATATTCATGATTTGGTAAAACAGGGCCAAATTCATCCATTATGCGAGAGCATATTCTGCAAAACTAAGGCCAATCAAAAAAAATCTTTTATTTTATACCAACACCAATACGAGGCGATCTAGGCAGCGATCCGCCAACAGCCCTATATCCTCACCAGCGGAACGGGTTCTGGCAAAAGTTTAGCGTACCTAATACCATATTCTCAAACATACCCAAAAAACTCCATAAGTCCGTGCAATTATTGTATATCCGATGAATGCACTTGTGAATTCCCAAAAACAAGCCATTCAAAAATTGCTTGGCAATTTACCAGAATCTGAGCAAATTGTAAAAATCGCTTCATACACTGGCCAAGAAACTGAAGATGAAAAACGCAAGCTCCAGCAATCGCCGCCGCACATTTTGCTCACCAACTACGTGATGCTCGAATTGATGCTTGTGCGGCCTTGGGAAAGCATTTTTGTTGGCCCAAGCCTGCATTTTCTGGTCATGGATGAACTGCACACATATCGAGGCCGACAAGGCGCAGATGTGGCCATGCTCATCCGCCGATTGCGCCAGCGATGTGGCAATCCTGAGTTGCTTTGCATTGGCACAAGCGCCACCATGGTCACAGGCTCTTGCCCAGACGACCGACGCACCGCAGTCGCTGCATTTGCCAACTGTTATGGGTAACACCGAACGGAAAAATCGTAACAAAATCCAACCAAAACGCATCGCGTATCTGGTTTTTACGCAAGCCTTTTATGCTATGTCTTTGTTGTGGCGAAACTTATACTAGACGTGATCGCAATGATTTTAGAAAATTGGCCCGGCTTTGATAGAATGCTACGTTTTCCGGTGTCTCGTCAGGACACGATAAGACTCGACATAACCTGGGGTTAGAAACCCCAGGCTTTATTCCCAAGCCGCTTCGCGGTAAAAAACTTTGCTGCATATCTTATCGAGAGTTCTCAGCGGATTTTCGGAGATGTTCTACAAAGATTTGCCATAGGGTGAGATGGAAGTTCACTGTCTCAGGTTGTTGATAGAACACGGTTGCTATACTTGGACCATCGAAATCCATTGGTTTGGTCACTGCATGATCCCAGAGCCCGTGTCTTTCTGGATGAAATTGCATGGCAATGACATGCGGAAAGAAGCGGTGAGCAATACCTTCAACGATTTTGCCATCTTTGGACATGGCCCAGACTTCAAAATCTTTGGCAACATCTTTCACAGCTTGATGATGGATGCTTAAAATCAGTGGAGATTCTATGGATCCAAAGCGCTTGGCAAATGGGACTTGCTTTTGCAACACAATGGGATGCAGGACTCCATAGTCCAATCGTCCATCGCTTGACAAAGTGTAAAGATAATTTTTATGTCTGGATTCCCAAGGCAGTTGCAAGACATCTTCTATGCAGGTTAGGCCATAGACTTGCTTGGGAATATCTTGGTACAATGTTCCTCCATTGGCAACATTCATGGTCTGCATGCCTAGGCATATTCCCCAGACAACATAGTTCGGGCGTTGTTTGAGCCAAGGGGTCCAACCTGGATTTTGGGATCCGCCAAGAAGATGAAAGAGCCAGGAAGTCTCACAAGCATGGCGATGGGTGCGCTCAATGCGTGTGAGTAGGTCTGTTTTTTCACCATAGAAAGCAGGCGGCAAATCAGGCCCGCCTGGGACTAAGGTGCCATGAGATTTTGCAAATAAGGCTTGAAACGATTCTGTCCATGCATTGGCATGGAATAGGTCTTTGGTTGCTACATCGCCTGTTAATTTTTCCCAACGTAACCAATCAATGCCTTTTTCTTTTGCCCATTGTTGGGCTGGAATGAAGTTTGATTCTTCTGCAACATGATATACACCAATGATTTGTAATTCAGGTGCATCAATTTTTTTAGTCTGGATCAAATAGTATAAGTTTTCCAAGATCGTGGGGTTAGGGTCGCTTAAAATCAATATCATAGGTTTTGCACTTAAAAATAGAGAAAACAAACAGCAAACAAACAAAAACAACAAAGTGGATTTTTTCATTTTTTTTCCTTTATGCTTTTTCGCAGATTGCTATTTTGAGAGGATGGTGCTGGTACCAACTGGGGAAATCCGGATCAGAGGCAATGGTTGTGATTTTTTTCAAGGAGCTGCCTGCTTTTTTTCCTTTATGCTTTTTCGCAGATTGCTATTTTGAGAGGATGGTGCTGGTCCCAACTGGGGAAATCTGGATCAGGGGAAATGGTCGTGATTTTTTTCAAGGGGCTGCCGGCTTTGGCTGCACAGCGCTCTAGGATTTGAAGCCACGCTTGCATGGTCACTTGGGCAGAATTATTCACTGCCATAATTTGACCCTGTGGCTTTGTTACCCATAAACAGGGTTTGAATAAACTTTGGTAATCACGCACAACATCCACTGCTCCATACGGACTTTTGGCCCAAGGTGGAGGATCAAGCACAACCCAATCAAATTGTTGCGGCGAAAGTTGTGTTTGCGGAGTGCGCCTGGCTCGTTTGCCTTTGAGTGGCTGATCTGCAAGTTGGTGCAAGGCACAAAACACATCTTCCTGCACTATCCGAAACTCATCACCTATTTTGTTGAGCTTTTGATTCTGCTGTCCATAAGCCAGGGCAGAACCAGCAAAATCAATATTTAAAACACCATGGGCATTGCCGAGCATGGCTGCAATGCCAATTCCACAGGTATAGGCAAATAGATTCAGCACAGTTTTACCTTGTGCATGCTGTTGAATAAACCTTCGTCCTGTCCGAAAATCTAAGAAAAGCAAGGGATCTAAGCCACGATGCCGTGCTTTGAAAACATATCGAGCACCCATTTCAAGGATGACCTGCTCTGCTAGGGCAGCCGGCTCAGGCTGATGCCAATCGTCCCAATTCATCCCAGCAGGTTTATTTCTGTGATTCACCACAAAAAAGCAGGGATTGGGCAAGATTCCAAACTGGGCAAGGCCATTGCGTAAATAGGCTTCTATGCGCTGAATTTCCATTGAATTCAATGGTTCGGCAAATGTTTGCACCAAAATTACCGGGCCATACAAATCAATGGTTAAACCTGGGATGCCTTCCACAACACCATGAAATAAGCGAAAGCAATTGGTATTTTCTTTGGTCATTGCTTGAAAAAAATCAACGCGGCGCGCAAGAGCCTGGTCCAAATATTCTGGCAATCGTGCCATGAGTTCCATTTGATTCCTTTGGAGAAAAAGAAAGCCTTGGATGACAGGGGCGGCTGGTTGTTGGCTGATGATCATGCCCAACACGCACCACATAAAAGATTGCGCATATAGAGCAATCAGCCGGTCGCCCCTACATTCACACTATGAACGACGATTATTGAAAAGCATAAAATCAGTGGACAATGTCCATGAGATGATATTTCCAATCCCCGAATCATTCGCTTTGTTCTCGCGTACGGATCGGGCTGCTGCTGTCCACGTTTGTTCATATTATAGCAATATTTTGATGGTTTGCCAAGCTGCAAAAAAGTTAGATCGCTTTTGGCATGGATTTTAATTCATTGTAATACAATATATTGCGTTGTTATTGAATTATTGTGCCTAAATAAATCAAAAAACAAAAGAATTGGCAAGCTATAAATTTTATAAGCCTATATTATACAATATGTTAGATTAAATAGAATATGTCATCATGAGATATTGACAAAAGAATAAAAATTTTATATCATACAATCATGGTAAACATGTTTATTTTATCATTCGTTCCAGAATGGAGGAATGCTATGAAGCTAATGGTGTATTGCTTACTTGTGATCTTTTGTTGTGGCAGTATATTGGAATGCCAGGAAATAAGAGTAACCAGTGTAGCGAAAAAAAAAGTAACATTGGATGAAGTGCTATATTTGAAAATCTTTAAAAAACAGACCGAGGATGCCATTTGGGACCAGATCAACAGTCGTGGTGCAGATATAGCCAATGCAGAAGCGACTTATGATCGTTTAATGACAGAAGGTTTTAGTTTTAGCTTTATCAAAAAGTTGCAAGGCTTTTTGAAGCAAACCGCACGTGCAGCCGAATGGAAGCCATTGCCCAAGGAGGTGTTAGAAGCAGGAGAAAAAGAGCGACTACCGCAGCCTGTGGCAGGTGCTGAATCCAGTTGGGCAGTGATCTTGGGAATCAATGATTATCTCTACAACACCCCGGGATTGGCGGATTTGCAGTTTGCGGTGAATGATGCGCATGCGTTTGCGAGGTATCTTTTGGGACTTGGGATAAGCCAGGAACGGATTTACCTGTTGACCAACGAAGCCGCGACCAGGGAAAAATTATCAAAAGTATTGGAAGAACTCAAGGGAATGATGAGT
>JAKLHB010000233.1 GCA_022710345.1 Planctomycetota bacterium | reverse complement strand
AAATTCTTTAAGCCCGCGTATGACAAAAGCAAAGACAAATGCAAGAAATGTTTCACAAAAGATTAAAATAAATGGAAAAATTGTAAAAAATGCAAAGGTGATCAATACAAAACGTTTTTTACCATATCTGTCAGCCAGATGTGCGATAGGAATATATACCAAAACCGCTGTGATCATCTCGACTGCGGTCAAAATACCAAATTGCTGCTCAGAGATATTGTGATTTTGAACCACCCATATCACGACAAATGCATAAGGGATTTGTTCTGCAAAGCGAATCAAAATGTCTGAAAGCAGAAGGTGCCGCAGGTCAGGGCCAAGATATTTTAATGATTCAACAAAACCAACTGAAGTTTGGACATTGTGTTTTTCTTCAATCCAAGACCATTGAATCCAGAGAGCCAGCAATGCCATGAAAAAAGCAATGACAAAAGCAATTGTAATACCTAGCTGGCGGCCATAATATGCAATCAAAAAGCCACCCAGCAACGGGCCTAACGTCATTGGAATACGACGAATTATGGAATGTAGGGTGACACCCATTGTTCGTTTTTCCTTAGGCACAGCCTTGCTCACAAGGCTCATAATAGGAGGCAAAGAGATCGCACTCCATGCAATGAACAAAACTGATCCTAAAAGCACGGCTTGCCAAGTAGGCACTAAAATCACGATAAGATAGCCTACCATAGCAAGAATAGTAAAAAATAGCAAAGCTTTTTTATAACCAAAGGCTTGACTTAGTAATCCACTTGGCAGTGAATAAATCGCAGCCAAAAAATTTTGCAACGAGTTGAAAAAACCGATTACGTAGGCAGAACCACCTACAGAAAGCAAATATAACGGCAGATATCGTTCTGCGATACGTTCTCCCATCCCTACTAAAATCACCATACAAAGCATTGCTAACATCGTAGAATTGATAACAAAAAATCGTGTCATTGAATAGGCTGTTTGCATAACAAATTCGCACAAAAACTCCTGTTGCTATAGGAAATAAAGCGCGACCTCTTGAATTAATTGTTATGAAGAAATTTTGCCATTATGCAATTTGCTGAGTAGAGACCTGGCATCTTCTTCAAAATCGCACAGACGATCTCGATAATCTTTATTGGTCTCAATGGTCAACTGAAATGGCTTAGGAAGATGTTTTAAAATTTGTGTAATTGGGAATGTTCCTTGCCCATAATGAAGATGTTGATCGGTCACTCCTGTAAAATCTCCATCTGAAAGATGATACATTGTAGGTTTTAGCTCGAGAAAACGATCCAAAAATTCAATTGGCTTTGTTTTAAGAGCATTCGCCGCAAAGATAGCATGCCCAATGTCTAAGCAAAATCCAACTCCAGTTTCTTTCATCACATAAGCGATTTGCTCTGGAGAATAACCATTGCAAATCATCTTGGCATCCATTGTATAATATGGTTTATTTTCGATGACAATCCTTGAATCACTGATTTCTTTTAACTGGCGTACTGTTTCCGAAATATCCCCATCTATACCAGGATGAAAAATAACAATCGGAGCATGCAGCCGATCGGCAAATGCGAATGCCTCCTTAGCGTATGCTAGATTCTGCTCGCAATAAGTATATTTGCTCAAATTTAGACCGCTATTGCTATGTGGGGCATGAATGATATAAGGAATATTCAGATGTGCCCAGCATTCAATAAATTGGCTGTATGAATTTGGGACAGAGTAAAGCTCAATGTATTGGTATAGCCCATTTTGATATAAACGTTGGGCATCTTCTATATAGTAATCATTAATAGACCAAAGTTTTAACCCAATGGAAATCATCGAATTACCTTGCTAAATCTTGTATTGTTTTAGCGATATATCTTAAATCACGATCTTTGAGCCCAGGATACAATGGCAGCGACAACTCACTTTCATAATGCGCTAAGGCATTTGGAAAATTTTTTGGCTCTTGTCCCAATTTTTGGTAATATGGCTGGCATGGTACAGGAATATAATGCACTTGGAGAAGAATATGCCGCGCCTTGAGCTGCTCAAATAATTCTCTCTTGGTGATTTTGATTTTTTGAAAGTCAATGAAGAGAGGGCATAGATGAAATGCTGCTTTTGAATATTCCTGCTCTTCTATAAAACGAAAACGATCTTGGCCTCGGAATAAGTCTTGGTAGAACAAGACCATTTCCCTTCGGCTTTTGACAAAAGAATCCAGCTTTTTCAACTGTGATAAGCCGAGCGCGGCTTGTATATCTGTTAGCCTATAATTAAATCCAAGATAATGCATTTCATAATACCACGGCCCATCATTTTTAGTCAAGATATTTGGATCGCGCATAATCCCATGTGAGCGTAAGGCAAGAAGCTTCTCATATAACTCTTTTTGATTGGTCGTGATTGCGCCACCCTCACCTGTGGTGATCGTTTTCACAGGGTGAAATGAAAAAATAGTCATATCTGAATATCGGCAATTGCCGACCTTTTCGCCTCTATATTCAGAGCCAATGGCATGGGCAGCATCTTCCACTATAAAGAGTTTATGTGCTTTAGCAATCTCAGCAATCTTAGCCATATCGCACGATTGCCCTGCAAAATGCACTGGTATGATCGCTTTGGTCTGTGGCGTAATTTTTTTTTGCAAATCTTCTAAATCCATCAAAGAAGTTGCAGGATCAATATCACAAAATTGCGGTTTTGCTCCAACATATAAAGCACAATTTGAGGATGCTAAAAATGTCATCGCTGATGTAATCACTTCTTGTCCAGGCCCTAGCTCAAGTGCTTGCATGGCTAAATGCAGGCTTGCTGTGCCATTAGCCACAACAACTGCGTATTTTGCCCCAGTATATTGGCAGATTGCTTGTTCTAACTCGGCTACTCTTGGTCCTTGTGTCAGCCATGGCGATACCAAAGCACGCGCCACACTGATTACATCGGACCATCTAATATTTTGATGTCCATAAGTATAAATTTTAGATGTCACGAAGCAGCTCCCATAATTCAGACACACTGAGCCACCATGTATTGTGGCCACTTTCATATTCAAAATCTTCTGGTACAGGCTTGCTATTCGGGATATTCTTGCCACCACCAAAATTGAATTGTGGTAAGATGATGTAATAATCATCTAATTCCACAGTATGCTTTGCATCTTCTTTGGCAATCAGCATTTCATGAATCTTTTCTCCAGGCCGGATACCAATGTCTTTTAATGGCAAATGTGGAGCCATCGCTTTTGCTAGATCCACAATGTGGATGGAGGGAATCTTGCGGATATAAATCTCACCGCCTTGCATTAAATTTAGAGTATCGAGTACCATCTTTGCAGCCTCTTCCAGTCTAAGCCAAAAGCGTGTCATTCTGTTATCTGTGATGGGCAATTCAGTAGCACCATTTGCAATCAATTTGCGAAAGAAGGGCACAACAGAGCCTCTACTTCCAGCAACGTTGCCATAACGGACTACAGAAAAAATAGTATCATGCCTGCCAGAATAAGCATTGCTTGCTATAAATAATTTATCTGAACAAAGTTTTGTAGCGCCATATAGACTCACAGGAGCGCATGCTTTGTCTGTGCTTAATGCTACCACACGCTTCACATTGCGATCAATCGCTGCATTAATTACATTTTGAGCCCCCAATATATTGGTATTTACAGCTTCAAATGGATTGTATTCACATGCAGGAACTTGCTTTAAGGCAGCGGCATGTATTATTATATCAATGCCATCAAATGCCCTATATAGCCGTGCAATATCACGAACATCTCCAATAAAATAACGGATTCTAGAATCATCGAATGGCGGTTGGTGCATCATTTCAAATTGTTTTAATTCATCTCGGCTAAATACCACGATCCTTTCAAAATTAGGGCATTGTTGCAGTAAAGTTTTGACAAACATTTTGCCAAATGAACCAGTCCCGCCAGTGATTAAAATTGATTTATACGAAAGCATCTGGACCCTTTCCTATAAGCATTCGCTTTTCACAGTGCTAATCGCCTGTTGAATGATACCAGGATAATCTTTAGCTTCGGCAGCCTGATTCCTCTCAGGATCAAACAAACTGTAAAAACCATCTGCAAAAGCATTCGGATTTTGATGATAATATTCTAGTGCCTCAGACAACGACATGGTAATATATTCTTCGACTTCATAAAATTCAATGCGATCCATGCCTACTGTACGGCCTAACTCCTGGACAAGAGCATGCCTAAGTTTGGCTCCATCTTTTTGGATAGCATGGCGGCACAGCGTAGAGATAGTGATTTTTTTATGAAATGCTACTTTGGCATAGATCTTATGCCAAAATTTTTTAAGCCAAATATTTTTGTTATGTAATTCTTGCATACATTCGAATGTCAATCTGACTAAATAGATTGCTTTGTTTTCATTATTTTGATTGGGCAACCTTACTTTAAAATAGTCACCATACGTTGGCAAAATTCGTTGAAAATGGTCTTCGCCAATGGCAAGACCAACTTCTTCAGCAAATTCTTCTTGTGCACTTTTGGTGTATAATATAGAGCGACCCTGCTCGGTAGGTTCGTGCTTATATTTGACATTCCCGCCATGTATATCCAGCAATCCTGGAAATACATCTTTAAATCTAGCTCTGCGCTGCCAAACAATCTTTTGATCTGGGGTAATTGTTAAAATACCAGTGGCACGATGGATAGGATATGGAGGAAGATGCACGAAAGCGCGATCCAAAGGCCCAATCATGCGATCTTGGTCATCGCATTCATAGAGATATTCTTTTTTCGCCATGATCAATGATATAACCTGCTATAAAAAATTTAGTATATATGCCAATTTTTTTAATATTTTTTAAGCATTTATTTATTTTATTTTTGTGATTTTTAATATTTTATAAAGATTTTTAATATTTTATAAAATATTAAATAATCTGAGCTAAAAACTAGGGACTTAGCTGATATTGTATCTTAAGTTTGTAAAAATGCAATGAAGAATTTGTTCGAAGAATACCAAAATATCTCACAAGGGCAAAAATTTATGGAACAAATTTTAATTACCGGTATGTCTGGAGGATTAGCCAATTTAGTCGCTAAAAGTTTAAGCGAACAATACGAAATTATTGGGATTGACTCAAGGCCATATCGCAGGAATTGGGTGTATCCAGGGAAATTTCTTTTAGTAGCTTATACTCGCAGAATGTTTACAGAAATTTTTCATCGCTATCAAATTCGAAAAGTTTTACATCTTGGCAGAATTTGGGAAGCAAAATCAGAGGATGATCAACGTTTTCATTCCAATCTGCTGGCTACTTCTCATCTATTGGAAATTTGTAGCAAGTATGAAGTTGATACACTGGTCTTGCTTTCTACATTCCACGTATATGGAGCACATCCCCAAAATCCCCTCTATATCAGTGAGGAACATCCACTGCGAATCGCTCAAATTTTTTCTGAAGGACTTCGTGCTTTAGAATTGGATTCCCTTGCTACTTCATATCTTTGGAAAAATCTCCACACACGCACAGTCCTCTTGCGGCCTTGTAACATTGTTGGGCCACACATTAAAAATACCATTAGCAAAATGATACGTAGCAAATTTATACCGCAACTGCTTGGCTTTGACCCAATGCAGCAGTTCATTCACGAAATAGATATGGTACACGCAATCCAAATTACCTTAGAGCAGCCACAGTTAACCGGCGTATATAATTTAGTCGGCGGAGATGCTATTCCAATCAGCAAAGTCATTGAACTTCGAGGAGCCCAGTCACTACCCATTCCGTATACCTTAGCATCTCCACTCCTGCATTCCTTAAGTTTAGTAGGATTAGGGGTCCCTTTGTCCTTGATGGATTATTTTAGATTTCCAGTGCTTATTTCAGACAAAAAATTTCGTTCTGCAAGTGGCTATCAAAACCAACTCAGCAGCCAAGCCACGTTAGAAAATTTGTAAAACAAGATGCCATGAATTCTTGAAGGTCTTCCCTGCTGGACGTTATAAAACCGGCCTGTGCCAATTCAGCAGCGCCTCAGAAACCATCCAAAGAAAATTTACGTTTTTGGCTGTCTTGCTTTGCAGGCTAAGTCGTGGAGTTCCTCACAAAAAACGTTATTCAGCAAATTATTCTTCCTGCCCAGCAGCCATGAATTCTTGAAGGAGTTCCTGCTGGCGACGTGTGATGTTTTGAGGAATTTGTACTTGGATTCGCACAATATGGTCACCAACAACGTCTCCTTGCGTTATACCATGCTCAGGAATTTTAAAACTAGTCCCTGGTTGTGTACCCGGAGGGATTTCTAGCGCAACATCACCTTTGACAGTTGATACCGTGACTGTAGTTCCGAGAATTGCTTCTGCAATATTTAAGCAGCATTCAGATACAATATTGTTTCCTTCTTGCACAAAATCAGGCCGTTTGTCAATGGTAATTTGAATCACTAAATCACCTGCTGGCCCACCATTTCTACCGGGTTGGCCATCACCTGCCAATCGCAATTTTTGGCCATCTTCAATGCCAGCAGGAATATGAATTCCCCATTTACACAGTTTTTGCACAATTCCAAAACCACCGCAGATCGCGCAAGGAATATCAATCAAATAGCCTTTGCCTAAACATCTTGGACAATCATTATGTTTGCCTCGAAGCTCTTGAATTTCACCAATGCCATCACAGAAGCTGCATAATTTCTTTTTACCGCCGCTGCCTAGTCCACTGCCTTCACATTCTGGACAAATCACTTCTTTTTCAAGGCTTAAGTTAGATTTACCGCCTTCCATGGCAATACTGAATGGAATTTCAAGCTTGACGTAGATATCTTCTCCATGTTTAGCCTTGAGTTTACGATTTCCTGCTGTTGGAGCGGCTGCAGTTTGGCCAGGAAATCCGCGTAGTACAGAATTTAAGATTTCCCCGGGGTCTTGGATATCCAGCGGAAGTGCAGCGCCCATTGCAAAACTTTGATCGTATTCTCGACGTTTCAGTGGATCAGACAAAACTTCGTAGGCTTCCTTCATCTCCTTAAACTTCGTTTCAGCCTGTGCAGCGTTCAGAGGGTTCCGGTCTGGATGATAACGTTTAGCTAATTCTCGATATGCTGCTTTGATCTCATTCAACTCCGCATTCTGTGGTATTCCTAAAATTTGATAATAGTCTTTCATAGTTTAGCCAATTAAAAATTTTTGAGCACTTGCAAAAGCTAGATATGAAATGCCTAACATGCTAGATATGAAATGCCTAACATATAGTTACCCAAATTGCTAGTTCAAACTAGTAACTTATTGTTTGGAAAAGAGTAATAGACTCCATATTCTTAGAAATAAAGTTAAGCACCAACATACGCAGACTGGTACTTATTCATTGCTGCACCAATGCGGTTGGGCTTGCTATGGGATTAAGATAGTAGCTCTCCAATTGGGAGTTCATCAGAAGGTACCATAGTCAAGTGGTCAACTAGTCAACTAGGGTAATTTTACTAACAACTTTGCAGACCAATGACAGTGGCTTAAACAATTTTATGCTTGCCATCCTAGCAAAATATTCTTTCCAAAGCAAGCATTATTTAACAGGAAAATTCGATGCGCAATATTAAACTCTTGATTGAGTATGATGGTACAAATTATTTTGGTTGGCAGTCCCAAAGTGATGTAGCCACGATTCAAGATACGATTAAAAAAGCAATATATGAACTTACAAATGAATCTGTAGTCTTATACGGTGCAAGTAGGACCGATACAGGAGTCCACGCACGGGGGCAAGTAGCAAACTTTTATACAAATAGTAAAATCCCA
>JAKLHB010000232.1 GCA_022710345.1 Planctomycetota bacterium | reverse complement strand
AATGGGCTTAGTGCATGGGGACATCAAACCCGCAAATTTGATGATTAAAGAAGATGCCGATGAATTCCGGCTGAGCTTGGTGGATTTTGGTCTAGCCTCTTCCCTTGAGGAAGGGCTTGCTCAAAAGCCAGCGGGCACTCCAAATTATATGGCCCCTGAGGTTTTGCTAGGAGAGCCAGCAAAACCAGCATCTGATCTATATTCTGCTGCTGTATGTATTTATGAAATGATTACAAAAAAATTGCCTTTAAGGCAAGATGCTGAAAATACCTTACTTTACACAATTTTGCAAAATGATCCTACACCTGTTTCTAAGCATCGCCGTATTCCAAAAATGCTCGATACTGTGCTCGGAAAAGCCCTAAGTTTGGATGTTGCAGATCGTTATCTCACAGCGTATGAATTTTATGAAGCATTGGAGCAAGCATGGGAAAGTGGGTATCGTCTTTCCACTAAAAATTCTATTTTGCTCATTGCATGCCCTATGATTTTTTTGATATGCTTGGGGCTATGGCCATTGGTTCGCAACCATTTGCAAGAACACCAAGATTTGCAGCAAGCCCAGGATTTATTGCAGCAAAAGCAATATGCAGAGTGTAGAGAGATACTTTTTGCCATGGAGGGGCATTGGCAAGAAGTACGAGTTCTTCTATGGCAAAGCTTATGGGCAGAATTTCTTTCTCTGCTCAACAAAGATCAAGACATGCAAGTATTCTTTGATGCACCCATTTGGAAAAAATCTGAATTAAGTTTATTAAAGTCTAACTTAAAGTTTTACTATGTGAGTCATCAAATTGGGCAGTATTGCTTAAATGCTGAATATGATAAAGCAATAGAATGCTGCGACCGTTTTGTTGGAACCAAAGGGCAAATGCAAATTCTACAAAACCAAAAAAAAAGGCTAGAATTTCGAAAACAACAAAAGCCGTAACTTTAGGAAAATACCATGCTCCGACTTATCTTGGTTTGTCTTATATTATGCCTTTTTGCCGGTTGTGTCACATATCATCCTTTACCATTGGATACCGCACGCTCCTCTCACAATCGCATCAATTCACAAGAGCAAAAAGGACTAGTCTTAGCAGCAGAAGATTACTCTGCTCCAGAAAAATGTCAAAGATATTTCAAACGCGATCTTCTAGATTTAGGCTATATTCCTATTTATTTAGCTATTAGTAATCGTAGCGAGTATGAATTTACGATTCGTAGAGAAGAAATTATTTTCCAATTTGAAGATGGTATGGAAGCACAGGCAGTACCTGTCCAAGAAGTGATTAACGCTGCATATTTTTCTCCAGCCCCAGCGCTTTTAGCAATGCCTTTTGGGGTGATTCCAGGCATAGCGTTATGGCTTCAGATTGATCATGCAAATCAAAAATTAGACCAAGACTACAGCGAAAAAATATTCAAAGACATTCACATCCAGCAACACGATAAAATGTTTGGATTTATCTTTTTCAAAGTCCCGGTCGGCCGAAAAGCAACATCAAAGCTGATGAAAGATGCGAGCATTGAAGTGCTTGTATCCAAAAAAGCCGTTGGTAATGAAATGGCTGAAATTTTCAACTTTATTCTTTCCATCGAAGAAAAATAAACATTCACAAATCACAACTACTTGCTATGATGCACAGCGCAACGCATTTTTTTATTGCTAGGTCAGTTAACTATGGAATTGCTTTTGTATTTTTTGCCATTAGCATACGCCATTGCTATGACACGAGCACTCATTCAAGATAAACCAGCATGGCTTATCTTATGGACAGGCCTACGAGCATTTTTAGGCATCACGAGCATGGCAGTCCTAGCTATGGCAATTGTTTATTTCTTGACCATTTGAGTTTTTTGGGGGGCTAACTCCATGATGGGCAAGCATCCGGGGCATACGTCTCTTGGGAAATATTGATATGCTAAATAAATTTTGGCTTCATGATGCATTGTTTGGTATCTTGTTGATTGCTATTTTCACTACATTCTGCTTGCATGCACAAACTAGGCAAGAATTAATCCAAGCCATGCAATCTGAAAATCCTGATATCCAGGCCCGAGCATTGATCCCAGCATTGCAGAGCCCTGATCCAGCTTTGCATGAATACGCTTTGCAAATTTGGCGCACTTTGCCTATGAATCTGCAGAAACAAGCCATTCCTGGAATGATGGAATTTTATAAAACTGCAAGATGGGAAATGCAATGTCAGATATGGCGTTGTCTTTGTGCCACAGGCATCTTAACTCCAGAAATTCAAACACTTGTTCTTCAGGTACTAGCCCAAGGGCAAATCGAAGAACAAATGGAAGCATTAGAATATCTAATGCGGCTCTATCATCAAGCAGATTTTGCTACACTTGTGTTGATTCAACAATATCCCAGTTGGCCAACTGAGTTGAAAGAATTAGCACTGCAAGTGTTCATTCGAGTTCAGCCACGATATGAGGCAATTGAAAGTATTCTGAAATCTGCTTTGGCCAGTTCCAATGTCCAACTCCGATGGCAAGCTGCTTTTTTAGCAGGAGCCATAGGGGCACAAAAGCTCGATGCTGAAATGTTCACCCTCTTACAAGCACGACTTCACGATCCTGAAGTAGAGGTCATCAGCCGTGCTGCAGAAGCGCTTGGAAAATGCACGCCTGCCACGAATCTAAAAATATTAGAAAGTTTATGGAATTTGCGGCAGCACCCTGATACAATTGTTAAAATTTATAGCATGACAGCTCTGTTGCGTATCACCAAAGGCAAACAGAACGATGCGATGAAAATCTTGCTTACCGAGCTGGGTGGCCCTATCCCATTTCATCGCCTTTTGGCAGCTCAAGCTATCCTAAGCTTTGATCCAAAATCTAGCAAAGCCATGCAAACGTTGATTCAAACAGGGCGACAATTACCAAGAGAAGCAATTGGTATTATGGGCAATCTTTGTCTTCCTGATCCGCTTATCCTTGAATTTTTAGATCGCCAATACCAAATCCAAGAAAACCGCCTTGTTGCTCTATCTGCACTTTGGCAATTGTACAAAACAACTGGCCAACCAAAACTTACCTACTTTCGTGACCTGCTTCGCAGTGAACGAGACCCGGAGGCAAGAGAGTTTTTACAAGGAATTAAATAGTTTCTTTTATTTATAAAATTTTAAAGGATTTTTTATGCTACGTTTTTTAATTTGTCTATTCATTTTGACCGTTGTATGTTTCTCCATGGGATGCAGTTGTGGCTGTAATAAAACCGGTCCTGAAATTGAAGCAGTTGAGCAACCCGTAGTTGCAGCAGAACAACCTGCAGAACAACCTGCTACACCAGACGCAGCACCTGCTAAAAGTGGATGTGGCTGTAGAGGAAGCAAATAGTCTTAAAGCTTGTTCTTAAAATTTTTCAAATAAAGCTTGCCTTTTGACAAGCAATTTTTTATACTCAGATGTTGCACTAGCAAGATAAGCGACTCAATTTGTTGGGTCCAACAGGTGCAAGGCTAAGAGTTATTCTCATTGGAAAGGTATTTTATGTCCAATAAAATCATTATCGTAGCAATGCTTCTTTGCGTGATCAGTCTTTCTGGATGTTTTCGCCATGTTCATACTATGGGAAGTGGTCCGCATTCCAATCAGACAGAAGAACACCATCAATGGTATGCCCTTTGGGGTCTAGTGCCACTAGCAGATGAAAAAGATGGTGGCTCATTAGCAGGAACTACCAATTGCCGTATCACTACAGAATTCAAACCCTTAGATTGCTTAATTAACTTCTTCACCGGTGCTGTGAGCATCCATCGTACGACCATTACCATTGAAAAATAGGTGAGGCATCTATGCCGCGCAATTGCGCGGCATGACCCATTATGGACTCTATCGAACAAATCCCTGCTTATATTTGTCAAAATTTGCATGGCATTTTCTGTGATATTGATGATACCTTGACAACAGATGGGAAACTACTAGATTGCTCGTATCAAGCTTTATGGAATGCCTATTATGCTGGACTTAAGATTGTTCCTATCACAGGTCGGCCAGCAGGATGGGTGGATCATATTGCCCGAATGTGGCCTGTTTCCGCTGTGATTGGAGAAAACGGCGCATTTTATTTTTGGATGCAAGACAACAAAATGCACCGTTTTTTTCTCCAAGATCAAGCCACTCGAGCAGAAGGCCGAAAAAAATTAGAAGCCATCAAAAATCAAATCTTGGCCCAATTCCCACAAGTGCAAGTTGCAGCAGATCAACTATATCGAGAGTCAGACCTTGCCATTGATTTTTGTGAAGATGTCCCCCGTGTTGATCCTAGTATTATTCCGCAGATCCTTCAAATATTCAAAGCCGCAGGTGCCCAAGCTAAAGTCAGTTCGATCCACATCAATGGTTGGTTTGGTGATTTCAATAAGCTGACTACTTGCTATCTCTTACTTGAGAAATTATGGAATCAAGACCCTGCCAACAGCATGATGCATTACATCTTCTGCGGAGATTCCCCCAATGATGAGCCAATGTTTGCTGCATTTCCTCACACGGTTGGAGTTGCCAATGTCACTCCCTGGCTGCGTATGATGAAAGCGCATCCTAAGTATTGCACTGCTTCCAAAGGCGGCCAAGGATTTGCCGAAATGGTCAATATTATTTTGCAAAGACGTAAAGTGATCGGCCAAGAATAAACCACCACTAACAGACTAAATCTAACCCAACAAATCCACATCGAGGAGCGCATTGAATGAACAAATTTTTGTTTTGGGGAACAAGTGCTCTGACATTAGCCTTGATTTTTGGAGGTACGTGGTTCTATCAAATTCAAGAAATCCAATTGCAATACCATGTCGAAGATGAGCTTGCTACAATTGCAAATCTAAAAGCCAGGCAAATATCCGAATGGAGAGACAGGCGTTTAGATGCAGGATACAAGCTAATGAGACGCCCTTTGCTGGTTGCGGAAATTATACAATGGTTAACGAACCCGAAAGATGCCAATCGTGACAATATTTTAAATGAATTTCGTATCTTGCAGGAATATGATGATTATTTAAATATATTGCTTGTCACTCCTGATGGCCACGTACGCTTAAGCCTACTTCAAGATGCAGAGCGTATGCTTAGTCCTGAAGTTACAGAATTAGTCATTCAAGCCTTTGAAAAGCAAAAGCCCATCCTTGTTGATTTGCATATTGACCAGCCAAATACAATTCCTCATATTAGTACGATCGTGCCTATTTTTGCTAAGATAGAACAGGGACAAATCCCAAGCGCTGCTATTCTCTTAAAAAGCGATGTTTATAAATTTCTTTATCCTCTCATTCAATCATGGCCTATTCCAAGCGAGACTGCTGAAACATTAATTGTTCGTCGTGAGCAAGAGGATGTGCTTTTTTTGAATCCTCTACGGCATTACGAAAATGCAGCACTTAAGCTCCGAATTCCTATCAACCAACAAGAAATCCCTGCGGTCATAGCTGTGCTGGGAAAGGAAGGAATTGCAGAAGGGCAGGATTACAGAAATGTAGAAGTCATTGCATATCTAAAGTCAATTCCTGACTCTCCCTGGTTTATGGTCGCCAAAGTAGATAAAGCAGAAGCGTTCGCATTTTGGAAATTCCCATCCATTTTAATCTTATGTCTGCTTCTAAGCTTAATTGCTCTCCTTTGTATGATTGCGCTGATGATTTGGCAAAGACATCAGAAAGCTCACTATCAAGCACTCTGCAAAATGGAAGCAGCACGAAGAAAAAGCGATGCTGACCTTCGTTCCGTATTTACTGCTATGAGTGAAGGTGTCGTCATGGTATCCTCTGATGGCAAGTTCGTAGCCGCTAATGCAGCAGCAGCCCATCTACTTGGGTTGCAAAACGAAGCTGAGCTAATTGGAAAAAACTGTTCTTATTGGAAGATTTTGCGTATCAATGGCAAAGTTTGCGCTCAAGAAGATCAGCCAATTGCAATTACATTAGCAACGGGGAAACCTTGTCGAAAGATCATTCAACAAGTGATTCGAAATGATGGTGTAGCGATTTGGCTAGAAGTCAACTCTGAACCCATTTTTGACCCTGACAATAGCCTCTCTATTGCTGCGGTTGCTTCTTTTAATGATATCACAGAACGTGTCCATGCTGAGGAAGCTCTTAGAAAGAGCCAGCAACAGCTTGAGCATTATCTACGCATTGTAGAATCCATGATTTTTGTGCTGGACACTGATTTAAAAGTCGCCATGATCAATCGCAAAGGATGCGATATATTAGGCTACCGCCAAGAAGAAATCATAGGAAAGAATTGGTTTGACCATTTTGTACCAGAATCAACCAGAGAACAAAGGCGGGCTTACTGCCAACGTGTGTTCGCTGGGCAAGAAGAACTCATCAGATATCTTGAAAGATCAATATTAACCAAAAATGGAGAAGAACGCTGCCTTGCATGGCATAATAATTTGCTAAAAGATGATACTGGAAAAATTATTGGGATGATCAGTTCTTGTGAAGACATCACCCAACGTAAGCGGGCAGAAAAAGAACGTGAAAGCCTTCAAGCCCAGCTTTTGCAAGCCCAAAAAATGGAATCCATTGGTAGATTGGCAGGCGGAGTAGCGCATGATTTCAACAATATGCTTGGAGTGATCATTGGATACACAGACATGGCATTGATGCAAGTTGATTCATCACAAGCACTCTATGCTGATCTAAAAGAAATTCAAAAGGCATCTCAGCGTTCAGCAGATCTGACACGCCAATTGCTGGCTTTTGCACGCAAGCAAATCATTTCTCCCAAAGTTTTAAACTTAAATGATGCGGTTTCGAGCATGTTGAAAATGCTTCGGCGGCTCATTGGAGAAGATATTGATCTCGCCTGGATTATGGGGCCAAACCTGTGGAACATTAAGATGGACCCTGCTCAAGTGGATCAAATTTTGGCTAACCTTTGCGTTAATGCCCGCGATGCAATCCGTGGAGTTGGGAAAGTCACCATAGAAACCCAAAATATCACTTTCGATGAAGTGTATTGCAGTTCCCATCTTGGCTTTACCCCTGGAGACTATGTCATGCTTGCGGTGAGCGATGATGGATCAGGGATGGAAAGACATGTGCTTGAACACCTGTTCGAGCCTTTTTTCACGACAAAAGGCATAGGACAAGGCACTGGCCTAGGATTGTCCACTGTATTTGGAATTGTGAAGCAAAATGACGGATTCATCAATGTCTATAGTGAGCCAGGAAAAGGCACGACCTTCAAAATTTATTTTCCCAAGTTTCAACAAGATGCCGTTTCTACTTCGAGCAAAGAAGGAACCAAAATACCAACAGCAGTCAATGAAACAATTTTATTAGTCGAGGATGAAATTGCAGTTTTAACTGCTGTCAAAGCCATGCTTTTGCGTTTAGGCTATGTTGTACTTGCTACGAGCAAACCAAGTGAAGCCATTAAATTAGCTCAAGTTCATACAAACAAAATTGATTTGCTTTTAACAGACGTGGTCATGGGTGAAATGAATGGCCGTGAATTAGAAACACAAATTCAAAAAAGCAAACCTGGCGTAAAATGTCTATATATGTCTGGCTACACAGCCAATGTGATTGCACATCGTGGTGTCTTATATGAAGGTGTGCATTTTCTCCAAAAACCATTTTCTCTAAAAGATTTAGCATTTAAAATACGTGAAGCATTAGACCAAAAGTAATTTTTAGAAAGGATGTTTCTGTGAAATGTACGCGGCGTGATTTTCTAAAGATTGCCACAGCATCGCTTTTATTAGGGCCTAAGATGCTGGAGGCTCAGGAGCCTTTCCCTTCAGGACTGCAGGATTTGCAATATTGGGGCCCTAATCTTCGCAGTATTTGGCAACAGACAACCCTACACCATCGC
>JAKLHB010000231.1 GCA_022710345.1 Planctomycetota bacterium | reverse complement strand
GCCTTTCCTTAGCTTTTTCCAATTTTTTTACCAAATTGGGTGGAATGCTGGCTCCTCCTGCTGGATCTTCCCAGGCATTCATTTTGCTTTCCCATGCATCAAGGCCAATCACAGGCCATTGGACTACAGAAAAATCCACGTAGCTTTCACGCGGATTATAGCTCCAGCCGCCCAATTCATTTTGAGCTAAAAGGACAAATTCAGCAATGTCTTCGCACACGACTTTTAGGCTTGTTGCTTGGCCATTCACCAAAATGGTTGCTAAAGGATGATAGATGCTGGAAAGTGCCATGAGCACCATAGGTACCTGATACATGGGAGGACTATGACCTCGACTGGGAATGTGGGCTGATAAAATTTGTCCATTTCCATTGGTGTCAAAGCTTGGATCTACGCCGGTGCCATAGTTATAGAGCCTCTTGCTCAGGCTCACCAGCAAGGCCTGAGCATCTTCGATCAGCACATCATCGTTTGGATCTGCAAGTTTATCTTCTGTATCGAATGGGTTGTGGCCAGTGAGCACTAAAAGTTCGAGATAAATTGCGCTTTCAAACAATGGATATTGTATTTCGCCATCATAATTTCCTGGAAAAAAAGCTGAACCATTTCGGATCTGGATGTATTTATGCAAGTACCAGATTGCTTTCTGTAAGACAATCATGCGTTGCAAATGAAGATCATTTTCCCAATCTGTTTGATTGAGCACTTGCACATTTCGGATATAGCTTGAGCTTTTGCCTGTCTGATCAGTGGCTTGGACGTGCAAGGTTAAATTTTGGCGGTATTGGCCTGCTGGTAATTTATATTGATGGGCTATGTCAATCTTGCGGCGATCTTCATAGTTTGTAGTCGCACTTTGTCCATCACCAAATTTCCAACTGACTGTGTAAGGCGGAGAGCCGCCTCGAATGACAAAATAAATTTGCGTGTCCTTGCCATCAATGGCCCAAATGGGAATTCGAGTCGGGTCTTTGTCTGTGATCGGAATCGCAGGCAAAATCAGCATATCTTGCGCTGCTAGAACACAGCATAGTCCTAAAATCCAATAGAAAGGGAAGTTTTTCATAGCATGCATTCTCCTTTCATCAAAATGGCTGCTTTAATCTGCACGAAGTGCACGAGCTGGGGTCGTGAACACTAAAATCACCAAAGAAGCAAATAAAACGCCTGCCAGACAAAAGCCAAGGGCAATGAGCATGTTCCATGCAGCATTCCAATACAACTGAGGTGTCCAAAGAGCAACCATAGTGGTTTTATTTAGGGCCTGGAGCAAAAGATGGTGTAGGGACTGATTCCATACCACTAATGCGCAGGCCAGTCCTAGAATCAGGCCTAAAAACCACGTGATTACGCCTTTCCATGCGTAAATCAAAATGACAAGACTGTTGCTTGCTCCGCTGGCTCTAAAAATGCCAATCTCGCGCATTCTGGATCGCGCCATCAAAATATGGATGAACATGATAAAGAGCGCGGCCAGAATACTGCCGTATGTGCGGACTAAATCAGCGACTTGCTGTGCAATTCCAACATATTTTTGCACAACTTCCACATACGCGATCAACTCTTGATTTCCAGCAATGCCCATAGTTTCTAGTGCCTGGCATATTGGTAAGAATTGCTGCAAATTTTTGATTTTAACAGAAGCCATGCTCCATTCTGTGCATGACTTGCCAGTCAAAAATTTCGGATATGGACTTGCCACAACGTGTTGAAATGGAATAGGCTGCTGAGGATCAACAAAGCTCAAGTAAAGCGAATTCTCCAGCATTTCGTTCACCAAAGGCTGGAGCACTGGCTCTTGATCTAAGCTATACAGAACATCAAAGTAAGAGCGCTCTTGCCATTTTTTGATTCGGATGTACAAAGAATTTTCGCTTTTTTCCTTGATCTGCCATACTTTCCCATATCCTTCTTTTTGGACCCAGTTTTCTAAAGCCATGCATTGCTCTGGCGTGATTTCTCGAAATTCTAGGGTTTGCAACCGTGGGCTAGGACTTAGAAAATGTGTCATATAGTCTTGAGCAAATGACTCTGTCACAATCGCATCTGGGTTGTCTAAACCAGGAACAAATCGCACGATTCCTACAATTGGCAAAACACAATATTGCCATTCACGGTTGGCCAAAGCCAATTGAAACTTCAAGACACAGGTTTTGCGCTTCTCTTTTTCTAATGCCAGCCATTGCTGCTTTTGCTCTGCACTCAAAACTAAAGGCTCTGAATCACTTTTTCGTGTGGCTTTTGCAGCCTCCAGAATGGCTTGTTTTTTTTGCAAATGATGAGTTAAAGTGCTTTTTATGTCCTCTAATAAATGAAGGCGAGTGAGCAATCCCTCAGAAACAACCGCAGCATAATCCCAATCACTATGAAATACTTTGAATTCTGAAAATTCTAAAGGATCTGGTGGTACCACCCAACTTAACTCGCCTAGCACAGGGTCATTGAGTTGAACCGTGCGAATGGGAAGTTTTGCATGGATGACTTCTCCTCCTATTTTTTTGCCTTCGGCTGTAAATGTGCTCAGCGTATTATATGGGTACACAGCTTTTACCTGCGGGATGGACAAAATTTTCTTGATCTGTGGAGCATCAATGATATTTCCTAGGATCACTGCATTGCCTTCGATGTTCAGCAATTCCTTAGGGTCTTGGAGCAAGTCTTGTGCTGCCTGAATGGTAAATTCAAGCACTAAGCTCACTGTGATTAGAATGGCCATGCTAATTACCAGGATCAGACCAGGAAGCCACGAGGTTAATGCCTGGCGTATTCCATGAAATAGGGCTTTCCAAGAGATACGGATGCGACTCGGAAATAAATCTTGCCATGCAAATCGGAACCACATCATAATAATATCCTTTCTAGGATGCCAAGTGTTCCAATCCTTGGCACCATATTGAATTAGGCATTTTTAATCTCTGCTCGAATTTTCATTTTATCCCAATTCTCTTTAGGGATTATTGCCAATCGCCCTTTTTTCATCATATACAGCCGATCTGCAAATTGAATGGCCAGGGATATGTCATGAGTAACCATGATGATGGAGCAATTGGGATACTTGGCTTGCAGGGCTTTGAATTTTGAAATGACCAAATCTTTGTTCACTTCATCTAAGTTCCCTGTTGGTTCGTCACAGAAAAGCACATTAGGATGCTTAATCATGGCTCGTGCCAGAGCCACACGCTGGCGTTCTCCCCCAGAAAGCTCTTCTGGATAAGACTGACTACGGTCAATATCTGTGATCAATTGCAAATCGGTCAATAATGACCTGGATTCTTCCACAGCTTGATGCTTGGGGCAATGATTTTGCATACATCGAGCCAATATCACATTTTGCAAGGCTGTGAGATGGCCAAATAAATGGCTTTCCTGATAGATAAATCCAAATTCATCACCGCGGACCTGGACTGCTTTCCGCCGATTCCACCATGATCTCCATAGTTTTTGGTATAGAATCTTTTGATTCTGAGCATGATAGACGATCTGGGGTTCTCCATCTGGATGTATCGGGTCTGGCTCTTCCAAAAGTCCAAGCATAGCCAATAAGGTAGTTTTTCCTACCCCTGAAATACCAAGGATGCAAGAAATTCCACACAGCAAATCTAAGCTGGGAATATCCAGGATGATGCGTTCGCCTTTGTCAGTGCAATAGGTTTTGCGAATGTTCTCGAGGTGAAACAACACGTCATTCATCATGATTCCTCCTTTGCATAAAAAATTACATTCGTTGCAATCAAGGCAGTTCTGTACAAGGTACCCAGGCATAAGTTGAATCATTGCTAGCGTCTCTTTCAAACCAAATCCTATCCATGGTATCATGCAAAATTTTAACTTTTGCTGGAAACTTCTCACCATCCGCTTCGATCCACTCAATTACTTGATAAGCTTTGCTCTGAAGCCGAGCTTCTAAAATAGTGTTAATCGCTTGAAGATAGGGAAATAGCTTTGCTTTTATGGCTGGATCCTCAAGCTTATTCATTGGAATTTTCAACAATGAACTCTGAGGAGGAAATCCGGTTAATTTTTCTTGAATTTCAGCCACAGTGAATTTGCTCAAGACTTCTTCATTCCCCATCTGTATGTTGGCTCCTATCAATTGCCTAAGATTTTCTTTGTAATATTGCTGAATTGCCGAGACATAAATATCGGCTAGTTTGCTTTCTGATTTTTCAGCATTTTCAAGAAATGTGTTCAAGAATGCTGACATTTTTTTGATATCTTTGAAACTAGCAATCACTACTTTTTTAAATAAAGGATATCTTTGACGTTGATCAGGAAAAGGGTAATACGCAAATGCATACCCTTCATGGAACACCTGGACTCTAGCGCCATCAATAAACCATTCTTGTGGATCTTGGCCTTCGATCTGGAGTTCTTTGACGAGACGTTGAAGCAAAGAAATTTGGAAATTAAACGCCATAAGTGAAGCAATTGGTTGATTTCCACGAGTCTTTAACGCTGCTTGCACTTCTGACGGTAATTTTTCTTTAACCATTCTACCAGCAAGAACATCTTCTAACATCCTTTGATAGATGAGGTTTGCTTCTATGCCTTGCCTGATTTTTTGCACAATGATTTCGTCGGCCTTGTCAACTTCGCATGTATACGAGTAAAGATAGCTACTTGTGCCTGGGTTCCCAGCTCCACAAAGCTCGAGAATCTGTTTCATTTGCTTAGCAAACGCTTGCGTAGGAGGGTCTGTAGGCTCTATAACCTGAATTGCATGGAAATAAACTTTGTTTTTTTGCAAAATGTTTGCGACATCTTGTACTGACATCGGAATATCATTTGGATCTGAATCAGAGGGGGCTTTTTCGTATGTAAGTCCATCGGGAAGATGATTTCCAGTATCTCCAAGTAAAATCATAATGCGCCATGAGCCTTCCTCAAAGACATCTCCATTTCCAATTGCTGTTTGAATCGCATAAAATGGGCATTCAAGAGCATCACCTCCGGATGTTTGATGGGCATGCTCATTCAGCTCCCTTTTGACATCATCTGGATTTGGAGTGCAGTGACGGCTGGTCTCTCGCACAACAAAACTTTTGTATCCAAATCTTTTCTCGAGAAAATCTCGATATTTCACTAATTTGTAACGGAATTCCAGCCCGTGTAATTCTTCTTTTGGAATTCCTAAAAGTTTCTTCTGAATGTTGTCAACTGCTCGCTTGACCTTCGAGAAATGTGGCACCATAGAGCCTGTGTCATCTATCACGAATATCAGTTCTAACGTTTGACATTTTTTCCTGCTTTCAGCGGCCATTTGCTTAATCAAATCAATGTCTTTCGCAGGAACTTTGCCTTTGTTAGAAAGCAAATCACCAATAATACCAAGCTTGTACCATTCATAGCTATCGTAAACACCCGTCTCGATCAGAGGGTACCTTTGTTCATAACACGCAAGCTTTTGGCTGCTTAGATTTTCAAGAATCCGAAAATCTTTGGTTTCTTTTAGATATTTTTGCTGATCTACTGGTGTTCTTGCGCTTTGTAAGAATTTGACGAGACTTTTCAAATGCTCTTTTGTAAAAAAAATAGAGATGAGCGCACCAGGTGGAGCATCCGGAGATTCTTGATATCGTTTTCCTGCAAATTGCGCTTCAAGTCGTTCACTTCGATTTTCGAAGTTTTCTTCTAGGGCATATGCATTGCACCATTGATATAGCCTTTCGCTGGGGACCCAGCCTATGATATTCTCTTTGATCTCGGCCTCTGAGTAGGTTCCAAGCTCAGCAACGCGAGCCAACAACATCCAGGTAGCATCGTTAAGTCGGATCTCTTTCCATATGAAAAACCAGTTATATAACACAACTTCTTCCAATGTTGATGCTTGCAAATTTGGGCTTTGCCGTGTTTTAAGTGCCTCAATTTCTTGTTGTTGTCTATCTGCACTTATGCTTTGCAAGGAATTGATAATTAGGGCCTTAGCATAAAGACCATAACGGATGTCTCTTAAGACAAATCCGTTTTCTGTTTTGACTACTTTGAGTCCCCCTGCGCTAAGCTGCAAATCCTTCTCATGAATCCAGCCTAACCAAGTTTTAGGCATTCCGTGATCAATTTTTTCTTTGGAAATGAGAAAGAACTCCCCTGCTTGAGCGTACGCAAAGACAATATCACGAAAATGTAAGGCGCTAGGAACCCGAGCACTATCTAATTTCGGTGTCTGATATAAAGTAGGTGCTTCGGCTACAATGAATGTTTTTCCACGGATTGAACGATTGCCCAAAAAATGCTTACCGTAAGCATCGTTATATTCTTCTAATAAATTGGCTGTTGCTGGAATTTGAACAGATTGAGCAAATCCCAAAATAGTCCATACAAATATCCAACCATAAAAAATGACTGTGAATTTCATAGCGACCTTTCTTGGAGGCAATATGCTGCCTGCGTATTGCGGCATATTAATGCGGTTGCCAGTGTGTATTTTTTATTTTGCTAAACTGATTTCTGCAAGCATTGCCTGGTATAAACGGTGGAAATTTTCGCCTCGGCTTCGAATTGCTTGTTCATCAACCTGAAAATTCTCGATTTGCGTGATGATCGTTTCACTATGAATTGGCTGCAAAGTTTTTGTGCTTGGGTCAAACATTTCGAATTGGGGCAGTCGAGGGACCTGTTCATCGGGACCATATATTTGCCAGAGATAAAACAAGATTTTTTGCTCCTGCATTTGCTTGCAAATAGCAAAGTCCAATGTTTTTTCATAATGGTCAATTCTGCGAGTAATGTAAATCAATTTTTTAGGGACCGCAGCATTCGCGGCAAAATGAGCCAAGGCTGCCTTCATGACTGCTGTAAGTGAAATATCTTGGTTTCCTTCACTATTGCATTCCTCGAAACGTTCTTTTATTTCGTTGCCCAAATTGGGCTGAAAAAATTGAACGCTGAGATGTTTTTTTCGCCAATTTCCACTTTTTGAATCAATGTAATAATTTGTTGGGCAAGTATATAAGTAAGCAAAGCCGGGTGATCTTTTACTGGTTGCATCTTCGATGGTATGATACAGAGTGGTGTAAGCAAATTGATATTCGTTGTGATCGCCCATATCGTTATCGCAGTCAATCAAAATCAGTAGGTCTGGACCAACAATGCGGGGACAAAAACAAATCTCGGGTTGGCTCATCAGTTTTTGACTGATGACTACGTTTGCTTCTACTGTGAAACCTTGGGGCTTCGGGTCTTTGACCATCAATGCAATGGACAAAGATTGCAATGGTATATCATCAGTGCCTGGGATGGCTGGTTTCTGAATGAATCCAAGAGGCAAAAAGATTTCGTTTTGGATGCCGGAGATGTTGGGTAAACATTCTTTTTCTTCATTGCGTAATTGCCAGGAACTGATCATCTCCTTCCATTGAATACCTTGATCGCCAGGGTCTAGTACCATCGAATAAGCTTGCGTTTTACGCTGCAATATCCAATGAGAAGGAGTCGCGCGAGGATCGTCTTTGGCCATTTCTAGCTTATCTGATACATTCAGACAAGGCTCTAATTTAGGCCCCAGGTGCCATTTTTTGATACTGAGCAAAGGCATGCCTTCAACACTTTCCGGACCTAAATCCTGCAATCTCAAATTCCATGGCCCAAGCTTCAGGGATGTGCTTAAAAGCTCGGCTTTATAAAAGCCAGTGGGTGTTGCAAGTATTTGATCATCTTGCAACTGCTGAGCAGGTTCTTTGGCTTGGATTTTAAGAACGCATGGATACATAGTCACAGTGTATGGCGGAGTATCGAGCTGAGGATGCAAATCGAATTGAGTCGCATAGGCATTGGCTATGCTATCTTCCATATCCGGAGTCAAGGTAACTTGAATGGTCTTGCGCCATCTTGGAATGGCTTTGGATAAGACCGCCTGAATTTGTTGGATAGACTCAATCTTAGGGTCCCAAGCTTTGGGCGCATTG
>JAKLHB010000230.1 GCA_022710345.1 Planctomycetota bacterium | reverse complement strand
TCAGCATATAAAGCACTTGCATTATACATTTTTATTGCAAGGGTTGTAAAACTTGCTTTCTGTGTTACTACAGAAACTTCTGGTTATTGTTCCTACAAACTGATGATAACGTTTTTGGGACTCCGCAACGAGAATTGACGAGTGGCTCCCAAAATTCGTTCAAAATCAGCCTTTCAATACTATTGCATTGTTGGTACATTGCTGCCTAAACCATCTAATAAATTTTGCTTCATAGCACCAAAAAAAGGCGTAGCCAGTTGGTCAAACTGCAAATCATTGATAAACATTTGCAATAAAACACCTTCTAAGGATGACATCAACCAAAAAGCAGTGGCTTGTATATCTAAATCATTTCGAAAAATATGCAAAGTCACCCCTTCTCGCAGATATTCTGCAAGTGTATTTTGAAATTTTGCATGCAGCTCTCTTAATTTTTGAGTCTTGCCTTTTTTATTTCGCTCTAATTGCATAAACCAATTCATAAAAATACGAACAAACTTAAAATTGCATCGGATGAATTCCCAATATGTATCCATTAAATCCCCAATTTTATTTCTAGGATTTCCCGATGGACCTTGGACATCAAGACTTCGCATACATTGAGAAATAAACCGATCCATAAGGGCTTCAAATAGTTTGGCTTTATTTTCAAAGTACCAAAAAATCAAAGATTTACTTACACCAGCTTCTTTGGCAATCTGAGCTAGAGATGCGCCACGATATCCATGCTCAGCAAAATGGCGCATAGCAGCATCTAAAATTTGGCCTTGGGTATCTCCATGCTCTTTCATAATATCCAATCGTGGCATTTTTACCACGAGGCTCCTATTTTTTAGGATATTTGCTTGATTTGCCTGGCTTTGTCTGCACAATATCCCAAACTTGATTGATCCAATCACTTTGAGGTACACCAGCCTCTTGAAGTTGCTGAGATAAAGTTTGATAAGCAATGGCTATTTTATTTCCTGTAGCAGCCAAAACATCCACTGACTGTTCTTGCCCATTTACTTTGAAATAGCCAGTACATAATGGCAGGATTGGATAATTGGCTAATTTAGTAGAATCTAGTAAAACAAATAATGCATCTTGCTCTATCCAGTGAATAGCAGAAACATTAACATTGCGATCTATAATACCTTGTAGAAGCTCTAGCCAATCTATCTCTATACTGTGCATCAAAATCAGCATATCAAGCATATCTAAGTTAAGCCGCACATCAACTACATAAGGCATTTCTTTAGACACAACTAAGTCTATACTGATAAATCCATAGTACCTTGGCTCGATGTTTTTGAATCCTGCTACGATGTTTAAGACTATTTGCCGTTCTATATTTGAGTATAATTTTCGGTTAAAAAATGTGCTGGGAGAAATCCAACCTACATTGAAATCTACATTCGATGGCCATGTTTCCCAAGTCTGACAATAAGGCAGTATAACTGTTGTATCTTCTAACGCTAATGACAATATCCGGAATTTGCGGCCAGGTTTATGTTCTTCCAAAATCACCCGTTCAGTGTCATCACCTAAAGAATTTTTTATCGTGGTATTTAAAAATTCCATTATTTCTTCTATATTAGAACATAATGACACTTTAGATTTTAAGATAGAGTCATTTTTGGCCATTATAGGAAAGGTGTTGTTAACTTCGAGATAATGGGCTACTGCATCAGTATTATCAAAAACATAAGCTAGCGGCGTTGGAATATTCTGCTGACGAAAAAGCCCACGCCATGCAGAGCGATTTTGATAAAATTTTTTATATGCTGCAGGTGGTTCCCAAACTGGAATATTGAGCATAGAACAGCATTGGGAAAAGCCTGGAAAACTTCCTCCTGGAATAGCGAGATCAATCGCATATTGAGCCATCAGGTTTAGAAATTCTGAAGCATTTTCAACAGCAATAATCTGCGCATACTCTTGCATTGCAGCAATGTTTGGTAAATTAGGGACACAATATAAATTTCCCAAATGAGGTGATTTTTTAAGTTGTTTGGCTAAAATTTGTTCTTGGATCGAATTTCCGAAAAGCAAAACATTCTTATGATCTGATTTCACAATTTTATGCGGATTCCCGCATCTCCTTAAAAATTGATTGCAAAGTTATCATTCGCCTGGTTCTTCTTGTTCAGCTTTAGGTTTTGGATTATTTCCTAAGAAAAAGCGCATCCATTTTTGCCACCAAGATTGAGCAGAATCTGGCCGTGGGATAGGAGGAAGATTTTGAAGTTTTCTTAAAAAATTATTCAATTTTTCAATGGTTTGGTAGATAGATGAAATTTTGTCATCCACAGGAGACAATTGCAGCCGAATTCTGGCTTGATTGACCACTTGGATGTCATAAGGAGATTGATCTTGGCATAATGCTAAAAATTCTGCGACAATAGCAGTTTTCAAAGTATTTGCTTTGACACGAAAAGTATTTGGAGAATAACGCCCTGGATGAATATGCACAAACATTTTGGGGTCTTCAATGATTCGTAATGTAAAAATACTTTTATCAGATAAAATATGATTCAGATAATGGCCTCGCCGTTTAATTTGGCCTTTAGTTTCTAAAAATGCTTTATATGATGATAAGTCATGGATTTGATGTTCTTCCATCCAGGTTAAAATTTCTTGCTTAATATCTTCTTCTGTGAGATTGCCTTCATAAACATCCACAACACCATTATAGCTACGGGTTGTTTCTGTACTTAGAGTCAAAGCTTCCAGCAATTTTTCTATGGCAACAATTCCCTGAGGGCGATGTTCGAGCACTTTGATGCTAATAGTCCTAAGATGGTGTTTCTCTGAATTAAATAGAATTCTTTCCATACAAAAACTCCATTTGTGCAAGTATCAAATATTTTTGAAGTTCTGCTGATGATAACGTTTTTTGGGAAACTTCATAACGACCCTCAAGAAAACATTGCTTCCTTTTGCCAATTGCAGCGTTCTAGCCGGCAAAATAACCCAAAGGAAGTAACTTGCCGTTGAATGTTTTCTTAGTTACAACTGAATTGGCATAGGCAAGTTTTGCAAAAAGTTGTCAACTAGGCTTCCCAAATTCGTTAAAATCAAAAGTGTTGCTAAAGCTCGTGCTTGGGACAAATTTGGTTCATAAAACAATGTAAGCAATCAGGTTTGGCTTTACAAATTTTTTGACCATGCGCTTTCAACAGCCAGGATAGTGTTTTCCATTCTTGCTGTGAAAATAAGGACATTAAATCTTTTTCAATTTTTTCTGGATTTTGCTGTTTGGTCCAGCCCATTCGTTGGCTAAGCCGAATCACATGTACATCTACAGAAATACCCACTACTTTGTTGAATGCATTGATGAGGATACTATTTGCAGTTTTTCGTCCAACACCTGGAAGTTCTGTAAGGGCTTCCATTGTATCTGGTACTTGGCCTTGGCATTTTTGTATTAAAAATCGGCATGTTGTTTGAATATATTGGACTTTTTTAGCAGCATAGTTGATTGCAGACAAATATCCTAATAATTCTTCTGGATCAGCTTGAGAATAATCTTCAGCAGTTTTATACTTTAGAAATAATTGTTCAGTCACTTTGTTTACCGCTACATCGCGTGTTTGAGGGGCTAACATGGTAGCAATCAACAATTCTAATGGATTAGAAAAACGAAGATAATAATGCGCATCAGGATAATTTTGCTTCAAAAGTTGAAGCATTTGTAAATGAGGTTCCATACGTGATCCTTTGCATGAGCTATCTGCAAAAGCATAATTGGTGAGACAAGCCACCAACTTTTTTAGAATTATACCTATCTCTTGCTATGCAATCAAGCTATTTTTATATCATCTAAGCTTTTTTTAACGAGGAGAATTTTTGTGGAAGAGCATTTAACCATCATAGAACCTGGCCGGATTGAAAAAAATTATTTCCAAGATCTATGGCGTTATCGTGAACTTTTCTTATTTTTGTCATGGAGAGATATTTTAATCCGATACAAACAAACCGTGATTGGGATTGCCTGGAGTGTGCTACGTCCATTGCTAACAATGATCGTTTTTACTATTGTGTTCCAAAAAATTGCTCATTTGCCTTCTTATTCCACACCATATCCCATTTTAATTTTTGCAGGTATGTTACCCTGGCAGTTTTTTGCCAATTCTTTCAGTGAAGCAAGCAATTCTTTACTCATGAACTCAGCAATGCTTACCAAAGTCTATTTCCCCAGGTTGATTATGCCGACAAGCTCGGTGATTGTTAGTTTGATTGATTTTTTGATTGCTTTTGTGCTATTGTTTTTACTGATGCTAGGTTATTCATTTTGCCCAAGTTGGAGAATTGTATTGCTACCTTTATTTTTATTGATGGCATGTTTAGTTGCGCTTGGAGCTGGCTTTTGTGTTGCAGCGCTGAATGTAAAATATCGTGATTTTCGATATGTGGTTCCTTTCATTGTCCAATTTGGACTTTATATTTCTCCCGTAGGTTTTAGCAGCAATATTGTGCCTGAAAAGTGGAGGATCTGGTACTCGCTAAATCCAATGGTAGGGGTGATTGATGGATTTCGTTGGTCAATTTTAGGTCAAGAACATACAATGTATATGCCTGGATTTTATATTTCTCTCGTTCTTTCAGTTGCAATTTTTTATTTTGGATTTATGTATTTTCGCAAGATGGAGAGAACGTTTGCGGATATTATTTAGTTGAACCATCATTCTCTTTTAGCTAGCAATAAAGTACGGAGATAATAATGAAAAAAATATTACTCGTGAGCCGTGATCCAGGCGGGGCCAATACTATTATTCCATTGATTCGGCCTTTGGAAAATCATGGATTTGAAGTAGATTTATGGGGCAAGGATACAGCGTTAACAAAATATGTTGCTGCTGGTCTTATAGGAAAAGATATTTCCCAAGCTGCACAGCCCATCACTGAATTATCCATGGAGAAATTTCTAGGCCAAATCCGGCCACAGTGCATTATCACAGGTACGAGCGCAGATGATCCAACTGAAAAGTATATTTGGGCAAGCGCAAGTAAACTCAATATTCCAACTTTTGCTATATTAGACCAATGGGTGAATTATGGAATTCGTTTCTCTCGATATGGCGTGGCTGAGCTGGCTGAATATCAAAAAAATCCTACGCATCCGTATGTTCCATACCGTATTTTAGTCATGGATGATTATGCGAAACAAGAAATGGAAGCCATTGGCCTGCCAGGCGAGAAAATCGTTGTCACAGGCCAACCTTATTTTCAAACCATGCGAGAATATCAATCACGATGGAATAGCCAACCCAATGCAAGCACAATCCTCCAAAAATTAGGTATCCCTGACCATCATAGGCTCATTGTGTTTGCATCTGAACCAATCATTAAAACATATCATGAGAGCAACACCACAACCCATTATTGGGGATATACCGAACACACTATTTTTCATGCATTGCATCAAGCTTTGCAGCGTATGTTGGCGAAAGCCCAACAGCCAATCAGCCTGTTGATTAAGCTGCATCCAAAAGAAGATCGTGCAATGTATCAGTCCATTTTGGCCGACTTGAAGCCAATAGCAGGGCTACAAATTGAATTAGACCAAACTATGCCTCCTTGGGATTTAATTTTATCGTCACATTTGGTTTGTGGCATGTCCTCCATGTTTTTGCTCGAAGCATGGATATTTCAAAAACCGGTTCTAAGCATTCAGATTGGCCTTTGCAGGGAAAATCCATTGATCTTGAGCCGTCGCAAAATTTTAGATACCATCCTTGATATGGAAACATTGCAACAAAAACTGGAGCAAACTATTCTGCAGCCTCCTGTTTCTCAGTCTCCTTTGTTTCAGATTATTTCAAATCCTGTAGAGCGTGTGATTCAGGTAGTAGAATCTATTGTACGATAATCGTTTTTTCATAACTGACTTGTCAGCTTTTTGATGAAAGAGAACGCTATGAAATACGTTGCCATTCGCTTTCATACTGCCTATCTCATTCACTTTGTTACAATCATTGCCTGGTTTTTGATTCATGCACCAGGCCAGCCATTGAAGATAGCATATCCCTCTCTATCCAAGTGTGAAATAGAACTGAATATGAGCCAAAAGCATCAGTTTTATGAAAGTGACTTTGTCAAAATAGGCCAATGGGTGCCTATTTATGCAGAATTTTCAACACAAGCACAGGGATCGCAAAGTTATGCAAATTTATTTTGGCCTAATTCTTCTATACAATGGCTATATTCTTTATCATTTGCTAGCCCTGCTTATGCAAAAAAGCGCGTGACAGGCTATCTCTATCTTCCACACGAGGAAAAATCAGTGCGATTAAATTCCTGGGAATCCACAAAACGCATTAGCACAGAATCATTGTCTCTTCCAAGATTGCTTGGAACACGGGAAGAATTGGTTTTGGTAATGACTTCGATTGCCAGTTTCGAAAAAATGAATCATCGTATTTTACAATGTTTACGATATCAACATAGCCCTCAATCATGGGCACGTCAAGTCATTTGGGCCAATTTACAAAAATTTCCCAACCATGTCGCTGGTTTAGCCCATTTCCGTGCTATCATTTTTGATGATCTTACCACGGAGTGGGGTAATTTTTCTCAAGAGCAACTACAAGCTTTGCAAGATTATGTAGAGGCCGGCGGTATTTTATATCTTTGTGCTGGAGCAACAGATTTGTATTTACATGATGAATGTTGGGAGCCTCTATTGCCTGTTCAGTTAAAAGAGTTAGTGAATTTACCTGGCCCAACATGGAATTGGAAGCCAATAGAACAGCCCCAAGAGAAAATGTTACAACTTCGGAAATGCCTGCCATTGCCAGGCACAAAAATACATGGCATGTATCTACAACATCCGCTCGTGGTGTCTCATCCTATAGGGTTAGGCCATGTATTCTTTGTGGCCATTAGCTTTAGTGATTCATATTGGGAGCAATATGCTCCATCTCCGACGCTCTTTGCTTATCAAACAACTCCATTGGATCCAGAATCATGGAGTTGGTATCTCTTGCATTTATCCCAAAAACAAGGAACGTATGCCAAACTCAATCTCCAGCAATACGAAATACCTGTTCAATCAAACCGTCCTGGTGCAGATATTCCTTCGCAGCAAGTCCATTTTACTGCACTCTATCCTCCAGATCAAGCTGCTTTCCCATTGGATACAACAACAAGTGAACAATGTTATAGTGCATTGCATTCTAGCATTGGATTGACCATTCCTAGCTCAACGGCTATTGGAACATGGCTTGCATTATATCTGGCTGGTTTAGGCTGTATGATTTATCTGTGCTACCGAAAAGAGCGATTGATATATGCTTGGGGATTTATCCTTGGTTTTAGTTTTATTTTTAGTTGGATCATGCTTGGCCTTGTGAAGACGGCTATGCCAGATGCAGTCCATATTCAAAGCGTTTCGTTGCTTTATACAAAGGCCAATCGCGATACAGCACGGGCACATCATTGTATCGCTATGATTTCCCCATATACCCAAGCTGCTCCACTTCAAATATCTCCAAATATCCAGGCAATCTTACCAATAGAAAGTTTCTCTAGCTTGCCTTGGGGGCTATGGCATTCTACCACTAAACTAGATGCCCTGAATCCAAGCAGATTGCAAATACTTCCACTCTATGCACGTGGTGTTCAGCACATCCAAGCCATTGGAAAAGTCAAGATCGGCAATGGATGGGATGTGGATTTGGAGGTAAAACCACAAGCAATCACAGGAACCATTGTCAATCGTACAGGCCTTGCGTGGGAAAAGACATGTCTTGTGGTTCAAGGCAAAGTCTTATTCTTGAATGAATTTGGCATTGGAGCTGCTAAGCCTATCCAAGGCCAATGGCAGCCGGTTGCTGCTCTCGTATTGCAATTTAAAGCCCAAGATCAGAAGATCATGAATGCTATATTGCATCAGGTAGATTGGCAGAATACAGCACCTTGTTTACTTGCAGTAAATAAACATAATTGGCTT
>JAKLHB010000023.1 GCA_022710345.1 Planctomycetota bacterium | reverse complement strand
GCCCAAACTGTAGGCCCAATACCACAGTAAGCCTAATGTTCCAATTATTGTAAATCCGTATAAACTTAACCATAAACTCTGGGTACCAATGATGACACTCAGAAAACCAAAGCTCCATACGCCCAGAATGATACCAGGAATTTTGGATTGTTGTAATTTTTTGAACTGTTTCATACTATGATTGTACCGCAAAATTAGTCGAGGTCAATAGTAAAATCAAAAAAATCCATAGGAGTCCATCATGTTTTCTAAATTACCTTTTCTAAAACTGGCTCATTGGTTTTGGCATTCAGGTATTTTTTTACTAGCTTTGATCTGCGCCATGCTTTGGCTTGGATTATTCCTTTGCGTCTTGGTATGCGAGCATGATATTTGGTGGCATATCACAACAGGCAAGTATATCCTTGAACACCAAGAAGTTCCTAAAACAGCCATGTATTCATATCCTTATGCAGATCGGCCGTGGATGAATCTCAACTGGCTTTATCAGATTACGCAATATCTTTTCTATGAATTGGGTGAAACCTCAGGTATGATTTTAAATCATAGCGTTGTGGTCTGCATTACCTTATTTTTACTTGTGTTGCCACTCATCAAGCAAAAACATTGGCTTTTAGCAAGTTTTTTGATTTTCATTGCGTCGTTTATTTTTAACCAACGAGCTTATCTGCGGCCTGAAGCCTATTCCAGTTTTTGTTTGGCCATTCAATTAGTGATTCTTGAATCCTATACGACCCAATCAAAACGTTGGATTTATCTTGTTCCTGTTGTGCAACTGGTCTCAACAAATATCCAAGGGCTTTCCTTTTTAGGGATTTGCGTGATTGGCGTGTATGTCCTGGATGAAATGTGGCGTACCTGGCAAGCTGGACAAAAGCTTGGCTGGACCCGATATTGTACAATCCTTGTTTTAAGCATAAGCGCTAGTTTCATCAATCCTTATGGAATTGACGGTGCACTTCATCCATTGGCTCTGTTTGGTGTGGTCGCTGGAGTCTCGCCCATTGTCAAAAGTTTTATCACTGAACTCAACCCATTTTATAAAGTGGCCTTAGATTGGCCACCAACCCTGGCTTTTTACATATTTCTGTTTTTACCTGCTCCAAGCTTTTTCATCAAGCGTGATACATTGGCACCCAGATATTTAGTACTCTATATTGCTTTCTTATTTTTGGCTCTATTGGCTGTGCGCAATCTAGCCCTATTTGCAATGATCAGCCTTTTTATCCTCAGCCGCCGTGGATCGGCCATCTTGAGCAGCAAAGTTTTTCAGGATGACATGGATTCCACAAGCCAGAGTGCTCCAGTTAAGGATGCAAGCCAAAATAAGGATCACGATTCTGTTATAATCCAAAATCAAATCAAGACTTGCGAAGAACAAAAACAAGCCCGGTCACTTCTCAGTCGTTTTGCCTCTCGTAAAACCTGGATTCCCCAGGCCACTGCCTTGGCCCTCATCTACGCACTTCTTTTGTTAGGATATGCCCTGATCACGCAACAATACTACCCCTTTTTCCATGATGCCCGAAAATTTGGCATCCAAGGCATTGATCCCGATCGCCATGCACAACACGCAGTGGCATATCTCTTGGAAAATGACTTGTCCACCCATTTTGACCATGCTAAGCCTCTTCATGTCTTCAACTGTTTTGATGACTCGGGCTATTTGATCTTCAAGCTATACCCCCGATACAGCCTATTCATAGATGGACGAGTAGATCCCATTGTCCCAAGTGGGGATCATCTTGAAAAATACCTGCGTATGTGTGCAGATCCTGACTATTTCGATGCAATGGCCCAAAAGTACGATATCCATATTGTCTTGCTCAGAACCAACTCCATCTATCAATCTTCAATGTGGAACGAGATTTTTGATCGAAATCCCTATTGGCAAGTCGTGTTTTATGATCCGGACGAAAATACCATGATCTTGTTGCGAAGGAAGTTCTAGGGAAAAGTGCGAAATGTAGGTTAACACAAAGAGGCGACCATCATGGCCGCCTTTGATATAATACACACGTTAGTTACGCTATGAAAAAAGTGCAAAATGTAGGTTAACACAAAGAGGCGACCATCAGGTCGCCTTTGATATAATACACACGTTAGTTACGCATTGGCACTATTTTTAGTTGGCCTTGTTTCTTTGTCTGATTTGGGATCTCTGTCTGGTTTGGCATCTTTTTCAACCGCACGTTTGCTGAGTTTGATGCGGTTTTGCTCATCAATGGAGATGACTTTGACCATAATCTGGTCACCTACTTTTACCACATCGCTTACATTTTGCACATAAGTCCGTTCCAATTCAGACACATGAACTAGTCCTTCAATTCCTGGTAAAATTTCAACAAAAGCACCAAAATCTTTTACAGAAATAACTTTACCTAAATATACTTTACCGACTTTAACTTCCTCAGTGAGTTTTTCGATCATTTCTTTCGCAGCTTGTGCCCCTTGTTTTTGTGGGCAATAGATCATCACTGTACCATCATCTTCGATTTCGATCTTACAGCTCGTGCTTTCTTGGATACTACGAATGGTCTTCCCAGAAGGTCCAATGACTGTGGCAATTTTTTCTGTAGGGATTTTGCATTGAACAATGCGCGGGGCATAAGGTGAAATGTCACGTTTTGGGCGATCAATCGCTTGCAGCATTTTGCGTAGAATGTAAATTCTTCCTTCTTTGGATTGTTCCAATGCCTTGAGCAAGACTTCGCTAGGAATTCCAGGAATTTTGACATCCATTTGTAAAGATGTGACTCCTAACGGTGTCCCAGCGACCTTAAGGTCCATATCGCCTAGGTGATCTTCTGCACCAATAATATCCGAGAAAATAAAAAATTGGTTATCTTCTTTAATTAGCCCCATTGCTATTCCACCAACTGGTTTACGAATGGGGACTCCTGCATCCATAAGCGCTAATGTACCGCCGCACACGGTGGCCATTGAACTAGAGCCATTGGATTCCATAATCTCCGATACAATACGGATGGTGTATGGAAATCGTTTTTCTTCGGGCAAAACTGGCTCAAGTGCGCGTTCGGCTAATTCGCCGTGCCCAATCTCACGTCTGGATGGGCCTTTATGCGGAGATACTTCGCCAACAGAAAAAGGTGGGAAATTATAATGAAGCATGAACCGCTTAGAAATTTCAGGTGCAACGCCTTCAATCACTTGCTCATCAAGAGAAGACCCTAGTGTCACAGTTACTAGAGCCTGAGTTTCGCCTCTGGTAAACAATGCAGAACCATGTGTTCTGGGCAGAATAGCGACTTCGCTTTGGATCGGCCGAATGTCTTTCAGCCCACGTCCATCAATTCTTTTGCCTAATTTAATCCACTGCCTCACAATTTTGCGTTGAACTTCCTCATACGATGTGGTACGCAGGTATTCATTGGTGATCGGTAACTCTGGCGGATCGCTTGACTGCTTTTGGTCCAAGATTGTCTGCATTTTTTCAAACAGTTTTTCTAGATATTCTCCCCGCTGCTTTTTAGCCGCAATCTGAAGCCCTGTTTCTAATTCTGTAGCAAAATTTCTGCCCATCCAATCCACAAGCACAGCTATTTCTGGTGGAATCAATGGAGGAGCAACATGTGTTACTTGGGCTTTTTGCATTAGTTCTAGCTCTATAGCAATGATTTGTTGGATGTAGGTATGCGCCCAAGCAATGGCTTCCACGACTTTGTTTTCTGGAACTTCTTGCGCTTGGCCTTCTACCATGATGATGTCTGTGCTTGTGCCAGCAATGACCAAATTCAAGGCGCTTTTTTCCAATTCTTGATAGGTTGGATTGAGCACAAATTGATTTTGGATAAGGCCAACACGCACGGCAGCCACTGGGGTAGTGAATGGGATATTTTTACTCAACATTAACGCAGCAGATGCGCCAATCATAGCAGGAATATCTGGAGCATTTTCTTGATCTGCGGACAAAACCAAAGCAGTGATCTGCACTTCATCTTGGTAATAGTCTGGAAATAGAGGACGCAGGGGCCGATCAATGAGTCTCATGGTCAAAATTTCTTGCACAGTAGGCCGGCCTTCACGTTTGTAAAATCCGCCTGGAATTTTTCCAATTGCGAAAATTTTTTCTCTATATTCGACAGTCAGGCCTAAAAATCCCTGGGGTTCTTTGAGGGATTGTGCAACCACGCTCACAAACACAACTGTGTCGCCGTAGCGCACCATCACTGCGCCATCTGCTTGCCGTCCAATTTTTCCGGTTTCAATGGTGAGTGTATTTCTATCTAACAATTGTAACTTTACGCTATGACTCACTAGTTAACCATGCCCTTTCTAAAAACGAATAGGCAAAGGCCGTTCTACCTTTGCCTAAAAGCACTTATTTACGAAGTCCGAGTTTTTCTACTAAGCTTTTGTAACTCTCAGGATTATGTCGCTTGAGATATTTGAGCAAAGCAGAACGATTGCCAACCATCATCATCAAGCCACGACGAGTTAGAAAATCTTTGGGATTGGCTTTGAGATGGTCAGTTAGATATCGAATCCGTTCGGTGAGTATTGCAATTTGAACTTCAGAAGAACCACAATCTTTGTCATGAATACGATACTTTTTGATAATTTCTTTCTTTTGCTCTGCAAAAATCGCCATAAAAAACCTCCGCGGAAATTCAATACTTTCAAAATTTCAATGAAAAACTTATTTAATTTGCTTGACCCGATTCTGAAGAATTTTGGGATGGGCCAGTTTTGGGATAAAAATTCAGACAAAGGCCAGGCTTTTTAGGATATGGAACGCCAAATTTTTCCATATACATGGCATAAGGCTTCCAAATACGGTATGGAACTCGCTCATACACCATCTTAACAAAAGCCATGATGCTTTGGACTTCCAGACGATTTTCTGGTGGCAATTGTTCTGGCGGTGTGCTTGCTGCTTTATGGATGATTGCTCGAAATTCATCCAATTTTTTGGGTGGAATACGGATTTGATCCTTTTCCAAAATAAGCCCTGTGATTTCTAAGCATCGGCCTCTGCTTTTTTCTGCGTAGTGAGATTTTTGAGGGTTAATTTGGAAACCGCAATTGTGGATGGCTTTCTGCACATCTTCGCGCAGGGACTCAGGAATAGCTTGAGGTGCAGATATTGTGATATCATCTGCATAGCGCGTATAGCGATAATTTTCACCGTATTTTTGGATTAAGCGATAGATAGTCTTATCTAAGGTAATGCATGCTAGATTCAACAAATATCCAGAGCATGGTCCGCCTTGGGGCAACTGATTTTGGTATGTGGTCAATTTCACCAAAACTTCTACTGCATCATCCAATACTAAATGGGGTACAGTTTCCCCTAAATGAAGCAAAGGTATTTTTAAATAACGAACATATAAATTCTTAATTCGTTGCGCCGAAACCGAAGGAAAAGCATCTTTTAGATCTATGTTAAAAATTGCTTGGGCAGTTTTAAGGTGAAAACTGGCATTGGTAACAATCGAGCGGCCTGGGACAAAGCCGTGAGCAGCATTAGATACCGGAATCCGGTATAAAAGCCGATCTAAAATACGGCGTTGAATATGCTTAAGTTGTTCAGATGGCGCTGTGATTTGCCGGAAAGTTTCCCCATTGCCTTTGGGGATCTTCCATATTGTATACGCTTCACCTGGTTTGTCAAGCATTTCTAACACTTGGGTCATGAGACTTGCAGGAATATCAAGCCAGGTACTAAGATGAGCAATAGCCTGCTCACGAATGGATGTTTCTTTCTGTTTAGCAGGAGTAGGAGGAACAGAAAGCCGCTGGGTTTTATATTCCGGCTTAAGCCCTAGAATTAGGGTAGCGTGACAATCAGGTTGAGGACATTGAATCTTGCTTCCAGAAAATGCTTCGGCTACCATAAATCCATTTTGGCATTTAGGACAGGTAATTTTAACCGCCATGCTATGCTCCCAACCGCGAAGATGCGGTTTGGTTTTGAAACAAGCCTAGACTGTTTTATTGAAAAAAGCCCGCACCCTTGCGGGGCCGGGCTTTTGGCTAAGGATGACGAGCAATCTCGTCGAGTATGAAATCTTCGACTGCGCAAGAGAGAAAAGACCAGTGTACTACCTACTGTTAGGACACTGCCAGGGCGTGTGTGCAAGTGCTTGGAAGGCAACATCCGAAATCAGGAGCTACTCCTATACAGTCGCCCTGCCCCGTACGGAGACCCTGATCAGATCAGATGGGGTACGGGCATAGTATAGGGGATGCTCTCCCTCTCGCCCTGAGGGAACCTTGCCTCTAACCATCGGATACCAATGGGTACCCAGAGAAATCCCTGGACGAGGCACGCCAACAAGTTGGCTAGGTAGCCAATCGAAGTGAATACGCAAGAGAATAAGAACGTAAAGCCTGGGTTAAAATAATCCAAGCCATTGCTTTTATTAGAAGCTATTTTGTATTGTATCATAAAGCGTATGTTTGTCAAGAAATTTTTTAGGAATTTCGTCAATTCTCAAGTAAAAATATCTTGTTCTTTGGCTAACAATTAGATAAGAAAATAAAATTTATAAAAAAATGTTGATTATAACATTTTTTTGGAAGGCTTCACAAAATCCGTTAGAATCAGGAAAAATGTTTTTTGATTTGCTTTTTAAAAATTTTTTGGCTACAATTGAAATCAAAGAAAATGTCTGAAGGAAAATATTGCTAGACACTTCTTGGGAAGGAATAACTCCCTATGTTTGAAAGGTTTACAGAAAGAGCCAGAAAAGTAATGAGCTTGGCTCGTCAAGAAGCTCAACGGCTCAACCACGAATATATTGGCACAGAACATATCCTTTTGGGATTGATTCAAGAAGGAAGTGGCGTTGCTGCCAATGTTTTGAAAAATTTAGATGTTGACCCACGTAAAATTCGGGCTGAAGTGGAACGTATGGTGAAGCCTGGTTCCAATGTCGTACAAATGGGACAATTACCATTTACGCCTAGAGCTAAGAAAGTTTTAGAATTGGCATTAGAAGAAGCGAATAACCTTGGCCACAATTACATTGGTACAGAACATTTGCTTTTAGGACTTCTAAGGGAGCATGATAGTGTTGCTGCTCAAGCACTCACAGCCTTGGGGCTCAAATTAGATGCACTGCGTGATGAAGTTTTAGAATTTCTAGGCGCAGAATACCAAGGCGGCAGCGAAAAAGGACCTAATCCTAATGCCTCGAAATCTAAAACCCCTGCATTGGATGCTTTTGGCCGCGATCTGACAGACCTAGCACGCAACCAGAAGCTCGATCCAGTGATCGGCCGAGAAAAAGAAATTGAACGGTTGATTCAAGTACTTTCCCGGCGGACTAAAAATAATCCAGTGCTATTAGGCGAAGCCGGCGTTGGAAAAACTGCAATTGTGGAAGGACTTGCGCAGAAAGTCATTCGCGGAGATGTTCCAGAAATTCTACGGGATCGTCGAATTGTGGTGCTTGATTTGGCTATGATGGTTGCAGGAACCAAGTATCGTGGTCAATTTGAGGAACGCATCAAAGCCGTGATGAGCGAAGTCAAACGCGCAAAAAACATTATTCTGTTTATTGATGAACTGCATACCTTGGTTGGTGCCGGCGGTGCTGAGGGTGCTATTGATGCATCCAATGTTTTAAAACCAGCGCTCTCCAGAGGAGAAATTCAGTGCATTGGCGCTACCACCTTAGATGAATACCGAAAATATGTTGAAAAAGATGGCGCTTTGGAACGTAGGTTTGCTGTCATTTTGGTAGAACCCCCCAGTTTGCCCGAAACCTTAGATATTTTAAAAGGTCTGAGGGATAAATATGAAGCTCATCATAGAGTAAAAATCAGTGATGAAGCTTTGCAATTAGCAGTAGAACTTTCTGATCGCTATATCACAGGTAGATACTTGCCTGATAAAGCCATTGATGTGATGGATGAAGCAGGTGCCAGAGTACGCCTCAAAGCCATGACCAAGCCTCCTGATCTTCAAGAGCTGGATGAAACAATCCGAAAATTGGATAAAGAAAAAGAAGAAGCAGTAGCGAATCAAGATTTTGAGAGAGCTGCTTATTATCGTGACAATATGATGAAGCAAAAACGCAAACGCGACGAAATTCATCGGCAATGGCGCGAAGGAATGTCCCAAAGCGAAGGCATAGTAGATGTGGATGTGATTTGCGAAACTGTGTCCAATATGACAGGCATTCCTCTGACCAGGCTAGAAAAAGATGAAGCTCAACGATTGTTGCACATGGAAACCAGTTTAAAAACTGTTGTTGTGAGTCAAGAAGAAGCAATCACTGCTATTTCCAGAGCCATTCGCCGCAGCCGTACTGGGCTGAAAGATCCTCGTAGGCCCATGGGCAGCTTCATTTTCTTAGGTCCAACTGGCGTTGGTAAAACACATTTAGCTAAATGCTTAGCAAAATTTATGTTTGGGCAAGAAGATGCGTTGATCATTGTGGACATGAGTGAGTACATGGAAAAGCACAATGTCAGCCGTTTGATTGGTTCACCGCCAGGATATATTGGATATGAAGAAGGCGGCCAATTGACTGAAAAAATTCGACGTAGGCCGTATGCTGTAGTCCTATTTGATGAAATTGAAAAGGCTCATCTAGATGTTTTTAATATGCTTTTGCAGATTATGGATGAAGGCCGGCTTACAGATTCATTCGGTCGCCATGTTGACTTTAAAAATGTTATTTTAATCATGACTTCCAATATTGGTGCAAGGCAGATCAAGAACCAAACTTCTCTTGGATTCCATGCATCCAGCGATGAAATCACGTATGAAAAAATGAAAGAACAACTCTTAAAAGAAGTGGAAAATCACTTCCGTCCAGAGTTCATCAATCGCTTGGATGATTTGATTGTGTTCAAGCCTCTCAATAAACAAAACATTCAAAATATCTTAGAAATTGAGGTGCGTGGACTTCAAGAAAGACTCAAAGCCAAGGGGTTAGTACTCGAACTTAGCCAAGAATCTAAAGATTTTATCGTTGAACGCGGCTTTGATGCTGATTTTGGAGCACGTCCTTTGAAACGAGCCATGCAGCGGTTGCTTGAAGACCCTATTTCTGAAGACTTGTTGCAAGGCAAATTCCAAGGCAAAAATTATATCTACGTGCAATTCAAAGAAGATCATTTAGAATTCTTCGCTGAATTTCGCAAAGAACTTGCGCCTCCTGCGCCGCCTGCTAATCCACCAGAAAAAAAATAGACGCACGTAAGTCCAACATACCAACGGCAGCTTATATATTGCCTCTCGAAAATTCGTTCTATTAAGCCAATGAGCTGCCGTTACCTAAAATTTTAAGGAGCTTTATGAATTCAAAAGAACTAGCAATTTTGATTGCAAAATTTGTACGCGAAAATAAAGCAAAAGATATTGTCATTCTCAACGTGATGAAACTCACCCCAATCACAGATTACTTTGTGATCTGCACTGGTCTTACCAATCGTCATGTTCAAGCCTTAGCACACGATCTCCAAAAAGAGATGAACCAACATAAAATCCATATCATTGGCAATGAAGGATACACTGCAGGCAGTTGGGCGATCTTGGACTATGATGATGTTGTGGTGCATATCTATATAGAAGCCACACGAAAATTTTATGACTTAGAAGATCTATGGGGAGACGCAGAAAAGTTGGAACTACCTCCAGAAAGCCCGGCGTAAGCCATTATAAACTTTCAAACAAAAAAGGCTATGTCCGCGACATAGCCTTTTTTAGCAATGTGTGCAATTGATTGGCTAAATCAAACCTCGCACCATTGCAATCGAGGAATCGTGCAAAGTAACTTAGGCGGGATTAATACAGATGCAAAATCCAGATAAAAAAGATATCGGCGACATCCACAAACAAGAAGCAGAAACGGATATAGCCAGTGAGGGCCTTTATCGCTCCATATTTGAAAATGCACCTCTGGCAATTTTTCAAAGCTCATTGGCTGGTCGTGTGATCACAGTTAACCCAGCATTTGCGTGTATGTTTGGGTATGAATCACCCGAGGAATTTTTACGCACTGTCAAGGATGCTGCTTCTATCTTCGCAAACCCAAAACGCAGGCAAGAAATTATCCATTTGCGAGCAGAAAATCCAACATTGAAAACTTTTGAAAATCTTTATCGCCGCAAAGATGGAAGCATTTTTCTTGGACGTTTGACTGTAGAAGCAATTTTAGACACTCAGGGGAATGTAGCTTTTTTTGAAGGTTTTATCGAAGATATTACTGAACGCAAACAAGCACAAAATGCGCTGCAAGAGAGTGTGGAGCGTCTTCAAATCCTGAGTGCCAATATACCTGATGCTATCATTTATCAAATTCTGCTCACGCCAGATGGCAGCCGTCGCTTTACATATATCAGTCCCAAAGTCGAGCAAATCCATGGCGTAACTCCAGAAGAAGTGATGCGCAGCCCACAAGTGCTCTATAATCAGATTATTGAGGAAGACCGGCAGAAACTAGTAGCAGCAGAAGAGCAAGCTATGTCAAATATAGCCGCCTTTAAAATAGAAGTTCGGTTTCTAGATCAACACGGAAAAAAACGCTGGATATTGCTCACATCAACTCCAAGACAGCGATCCAACGAAGGAATTTTGTGGGACGGAATTGAACTGGATATTACTGAACGCAAGCGTGCAGAGGAGGCCTTGAAAGAGAGTGAAGAAAGATATCGCATTATGTTTATGGAATCACCCGATGCTTATTTGCTGCTTGAGCAAGGAATAGTCATAGATTGCAATCACTCTGCCGAAAAAATGCTACGCGGGTCTCGTGAACAAATTATTGGGCTTACCCCCACGCTTTTTTCCCCTGAATTCCAACCAGATGGGCAAAATTCACATCAAGCCGCCCAGGACAGAATTAATGAAACGCTGCAAAGAGGAAAAAATACATTTGAATGGATTCACTGCAGGCTTGATGGTTCAGAATTCCCAGTTGCAGTATCTATTACTACAATTCGCCTGAAAGGAAAACGAGTGCTTTTTGGCTGCTTGCGAGACATTACCCAACGCAAACAAGCTGAGGAAGAACGCGATCGTATCCTGACATTGTCAGAAGATCTCATTTGCATAGCAGGGATGGATGGATTTTTTAAATATGTTAATCCAGCATGGGAACGATTGCTTGGATATTCAACACAAGAGCTCCTGACTCGACCATTTTTGGATTTTATTCATCCAGATGATCACAAAAAAAATGATGCTGAGGTCGCAAGCTTGGCACAAGGCCATAAGACCTTGGATTTTGAAAATCGCTATGTGTGCAAAGATGGCACCATACGCTACATTCTATGGCGTGCGACAGCGATGCTGAAAGAAAAACTGATGTACTGCGTTGGCCGAGACATCACGGAGCGTAAACGCACTGAAGCAGCGCAAATCGAAAGTGAGAGACGTTTTCGTGAGTTATTCGAAGGCAGCCGAGATGGGTTTGTCATTGTCAACAGCTTTGGGAAATTCCTAGATGCTAATCCAGCGTATTGTGATATGCTTGGGTATACATTGGAAGAGCTACGTTCCTTAGAAAATTTTTATCAGCTCACTCCAGAGAAATGGAGAGAATGGGAAAGTACAGAAATCTGGAATCGCCGCTTACTAAAAGATGGCTATACTGGAATATATGAAAAAGAATATATCCGGAAAGACGGCTCTATATTTCCTGTGGAGATACATGCGTATACTATCTTCAATCAAGATGGCACTCCTAGTTATTTATGGGGGGTGGCAAGAGACATCACAGAACGCAAGCGTGCCGAAGAGGAACAGGCAAAGCTGCAAGCGCAGTTGACACAAGCTCAAAAGATGGAAGCTATAGGTCGCCTGGCAGGCGGTGTAGCGCATGACTTCAACAATATGCTGGGGGTAATCTTAGGTTATACTGATATAGGGCTTGAATCCGTGCCTTCTCAAACAGCTTTGTACGAAAATTTTGCACAAATCAAGAAAGCTGCCCAGCGTTCAGCCGAACTCACACGCCAATTGCTTGCTTTTGCACGTAAACAGACAGTTACACCAAAGGTGATTGATTTGAATATCACAGTCGAATCTACCTTGAAGATGCTGAGCCGGCTGATTGGCGAAAATATTGAATTACTATGGCAACCAGCAGCACGTCTGAAGCCAGTACTGATAGATCCAGTTCAAATTGACCAAATCCTGGCCAATCTTTGCGTGAATGCTCGCGATGCCATTGGTCACAATGCAGGCAAAATCACCATCAAGACCAGCATGATTGACATTGATGAGACGTACTGTAGCATAAACGCTTGGGTTAAGCTAGGACAATACATCATTCTTGAAGTTACTGATAATGGCTGTGGAATGGACAATGCAACTTTATCCAATCTCTTTGAGCCTTTTTTTACCACCAAGGGAATGGGGAAGGGCACTGGTCTTGGGCTGGCTACTGTTTATGGCATCGTGAAACAAAACAATGGTTTCATTAACGTTGATAGCAAACTAGGAAAAGGCACAACCTTCTGTATTTATCTCCCTTGCCATACAGCCAGTACGGCCGAAGCATCTGGACGACATAAAGCCGAATCACCACTCAGTGGCAATGAAACAATTCTTTTGGTCGAAGATGAACCAATCATCTTGGATATGACTCGAAAAATGCTGAAACGTCTAGGTTACACTGTCCTAGCCGCTGCAACGCCTAATGAATCCATTAACCTAGCCAGAGAACATGCTGGCAAGCTTCACTTGCTGATCACAGACGTGATCATGCCTGAGATGACAGGCCTTGATTTGGCTAAAAAACTGCTTACACTCTATCCCGATTTAAAGCGTCTCTTTATGTCCGGCTATCCTGCTGATATCATTGGCCACGAGGGCGTGCTGGATGAAGGGATCAACTTTATTCAAAAACCTTTCTTACTCAAGGAGCTTGCTTCAAAAATCAGAGAAGTCTTGAGTGCTTAACAACTACTCAAAGCTTAGCTTTCAACTATCCTTTACCCAAGTTGATCATTATCGTTGAATTTTACCCAATTGATCATTATCGTTGAATATTCTCCATCCATTTGAGAGATGCACGCCAGATATTGTGTTTGATTTGTGTGGCCAATGGTCCAAAAGATCGCAAAATTTCCTCAGCATGGTCTCGTTCAGAATGCACGTGTTCACAAACACAGCCATAAAATGGAAAATCTAATGTTTTGGCAAATTGGCGTATTTCTTTTTCAGGCGTGAGCACCAAAGGCCGGATGAGTTCCATTTTGCCTTGGAAAAACTGAGTTCTAGGCTGCATGGTTTCTAGTTTGGCATGAAAAAAAAGATTCATCAAGCTTGTCTCAGCAACATCGTCTAAATGATGGGCTAGAGCTAGTTTATTCCAACCTTGATCAAAGCAATATTGAAATAAATGATGCCTGCGTTGCCATGCACAAAAAAAGCATGGGCTGATCACACGAGAAGGAGGCTTTTCTTCTTCATGAGAAGGCGTTTTTTCTTTTTCATGCGAAGGCAGTTTTTCTTCTTGAACTGGTGCATGAGGCATTAGAATATTAGATTCTTTTAGATTCAACCTGGTAGGTACAATCTGCTCTGTTTGAGCTTCCTTGGGCTTACCTTGTGAAGCCATAATATAGTGAACTTGGATCCCTACACGATCGAAGAATTGCGAAAGCATGTTTCTTTTTTCTGCTGTATTTGGCTCATGCTCCCATTGGACATGAACTGGAAAAAATTCAAAATGCAATGGTGTGATGCGTTGATAATATTGAAGCAGTAGCACCAGGGTAATGCTATCCTTGCCTCCGGATAATCCAATCCCAATTTTATCATTTTCTTCGATGAGGTTATATTTTTGTTGAGCTTGTTTGAATTTTTTGGTGAGAAAATATAAACGGCGTTGTTGAAGGGTTGGTTGCATATTTTTATATAAGCCCGCGATTAAGAATATCGCGGGCTTAGTTTTATTAATTAGGAACGTAGCCATGAGCATGAGCAACATCAAATTACATTACGCCTAGTCTTTCATGGCTGAGTTGCATCGTTTGTTTCCTTACAAATCGCTCACGATGACATTCACATTCAGGCTACGCTGATCTTTACGATGCCAGGAGATGTAAAGAAATTGAGTTGACTGATCAATAATCAGCTTAGTTACATCGGGTTTCCTGCTTTGCGAGCTTCAAAAACAAACTCGATGTCTCCAATTTTGATGACATCTCCATCTTTAATTTGGGCAATAGCAACAGGTTTTTTGTTCACCAAAGGTGGTCGAAAAACACCTAAATGATATAGCATAAATCCTGCGGTTTCTTGGACAATGAGAGCATGGCATTCGCTAATCATAAATCCAACCAAGCGAATGTCGCAATGTTTGTCTTTGCCAAAGAAAGTGGCGTTTCGATCAATCACATAGCGTTGGTTATCTTTAGTAAACAATAGAGATGCAGTGCCGCCTTCTTTTTTTCTCACAAGCCCACGAAAATCCATCGCCATTGTGGGCATGCGTTTTTGGCCTAGGGCAGCAGGTTGAAAAATTGGAGCTTTTTTGGAACGGCCCTTATTGATTTCTTGCCAACGAGCACCGGCTGAAAGCTTTTGAAATGCGATGGTATGCTTTGCTAAAAAAATTTCATCTCCATCGTTGAGAAAATATTCCTCTATTTTTTTACCGCGCACAAAAGTGCCTGTTTTACTTTGCAGATCCCGTAAGATATAAAATTTTCCAACACGCATGATTTCTGCATGTGTACGAGATGTTCCAAGATTATCAATCACAACATCGCATTCTTCATCGCGGCCAATAGTTACTATATCTTGATCAAATGCTTGTGTGTTGATGGCTTCGTTGCCAATTGTAATCGTCAATTTAAATGGGACAGGGGCTCCGATTTGGGCTCTCAGCCTGTTCAATTCATCAATTTCAGTAACTTCCAGGTCTTCTGGAGAACCAATTTCTTGGTTAGCAGGTGTCGTAGTTGCAAGTTCTTCATCTTCTTGCACGATAGGGTTTGCTGGCTGCACTGCGGTTATTGCTAGTTCTGGTGAGACAGGTGCTACTTTTGTTTTATCTTCTGCATTTGAGGCAACCGATGCCCCTGCAGGTTTTGCTGCCGGAGATTCAGCAGGCTTTGTGCCTACAAATTTAACAAAGCCTTTTTTGCGATCTTCCGGCATTTCAGGAAGATTCATAAATAATCCTTTCTGGGCTTGCTCAGCTTTTTATCTAGCTTCAAAAAATACATTTCGTCCATAGCGATAATCTTCCCAGATAACGTAGGTCCATTGATCACTCGTGGCAAGGTTGGGATTGATTGAGTTAGAAATGCCTGCTGGATTTGTATTAAAACGTTGTTCACTTGACCAAGTTGTGCCATTGTCATTGCTTGTGCGAACAAAGATGTCAAACTTGCCATAACGTTCATCTTGCCATGCGACATATATCCGTTGACCATCGGAAACAATCTGGGGATTCATAGCATTGGCTGTATTGCCATTGAGCTGCATAGGCTGGCCTGTGACAACCAACCCATATTCATCAATATAGACATAGTTAAATATGACTGCATATTTTTGGGTGCTAGGCTCATATCTGGACCAAACTGCATAGAAATAATCTACAGAACTTGCCAGTTTAACATTGCCGTGTGCATAAGTATCGCTCGTATCTTGTGTCAAAGACACAGCAGGAGATGCCCAATGCATGCCATGATCCAAGGAATAGCTATAATAAACATCAGGCAATTGCCCATCTCTAAAATCAGTCCAGGCTATGAGCAAACGATTGCGATCTTTGCTAATGCTAGGATTTGTTGATTCGTGTTCATACTCTGCATCTCCGCGATCTACGCGCCAAAGAATATCGGTTCGATTGAGATACTGAGAATATCGGATAAACACAATATCGGACCTGCAATTGCTTTGGTGATTGCGGACTTGGAGTGCCCAATATAAAAAGTCTGCTTCTGCCATGATCTGGGAATTGAGCATTTCGAGGTCCCCTATGAGATACTGATTGAGTTTTCTTTCCCAGGTATTCCCATGATCGCGTGAAAGATATCTACGCAATTGGCTCCGTACATAGCCTTCAGAATTGTCATAGAACACATAGACATAGCCTTCGTTGTTATGGGTCAAAATAGGTAGAGTTCCATTGTCAGCAGCATCCATGTCTCCACGTTCCTCGGCAAGTTGCAATTTTGTAGCTAAAGACATATCTCTAGCTAATCGCGGTGCAGGGCAGCGCGCCAAGCTATGAGGTTTTGGACCAATAACAGGATCATCTAATTCTGGTTCAGCACTCAAAATTTGGCATGATGGCTTTGTTCCAGTGCTATAATCATAACGTTGAAAGACAATTTGTTGAATGGCTTCCCCTTGAATATGGCCAGGAGATTGAGCTTCAGCTTTACTTGCTGTGATACTTTTTTCCCAAACTAAATATACAATATCATCCACATCACAACTGATTTGTTGATTGCTGCAAATTTCTCCTGGAGTTTGGTTAACGATAAAATCTTTTTCCCAACTATTGCCATGGTCTTTAGAATTCGCAAAATAGACATCTTGGCCACCATTGAGATCAGCGAGCCATGTGCTATAAACGTTCGCACCATTGGCTGCAAGTTTGGGACCAAAAGCATGTGGTGTCTGTTGAATATGATGGCTTGGAGATTCTTCTACACCAACACGTACATCTGGAGTCATATCACGGCCAAAGATTTGGCTAATATTGCTTCCGCGTTTTTCAGTCCATACCACATAAATTTCTTTGTCGCTATTCACTGCAATCCATGGGTAATTAGCATGGTATACTGCTGTTGCGCCAGGAGTACTGACAGCCGTTGTTCCACTCCATGTAGCGCCTGTGTCTGTAGAACTATTGAGATAAAGATATTGGTTAGGCGGATTGCTAAAGTCTATCCATGCTACAGATAGATCTGCTCCATAGCCAGCAACTTCTGGAAGTACATAATGCTTGTTGTTTTTGTATGCCACAGCACTAATATTTTGAGCAGCACTCCAAGTTCCTGCTGCATTGCGTTTACGTGCTTTGAGTTGCCATTGATTGGGATCTTGCTTGAAAACAAAACGCTCCCAGATTACACATATATCTCCATTCGTTCTATTGCAATATAACCGAGGGAAAAAACTATCGTTGTTCACAAAATCGCTCACTTGTTCTGGAGCTACAAACGTGTTTCCAAAATCTGTTGTCTGTGTGTATAAAATTTCATTGAATGTGGACTCTATATGATAAACAACAAAGGCTTTGGTCCCATTGCCAATACAAGCAACTTGGGGCTTTTTATGCCATACTGCGTAGTAGGAAGCATCTATTTCTTCGGATGTCACCCAATTTGCAGCATTTCCGTCCCAACAACGATAAAAAACGTAATTCCCTGCTGATGGTGCAGAATAATAGCCACCCTGCCATACAATATGGCAATAGCGTCCATCATCACTGCATGCTATAGAAGGGTCTTTTGCAACATTAATTCCTCTGAAAAGCTCTTGTGCAAAGAATTGATCATCAGCCTGAGTTGACCAAGAGGCTCCATAATCTTTGGAATAACGCATAACAATATCAGAAAGCCCATAACGATAGACAACATATAAAATTTGGCCATTGGTACTACAGGCTAAACGCGGTTGAGAGCTTTTATATGGAAATGGCCAATTCGGACTTAGGCATCTGGCTTGAGCTTCAAAGGTTTGGCCGCCATCAATAGAGCGGTTGTACCAAATCGCTTCTTTTCCAGGTTGGCAATCTGACCAAACAATGTGCACAAATTGTCCATCTTGGCTGCATACAATCGCTAATTCATTGGCCATACTGGCTTCTTTACGGCCAGTATCAATTTTCAAATCACTGGAATGTAGCCAATTACCAGCTAAATCTCGACAATTGAAATAGACATTGCTTTCGCCTGTTCGTTGGTCCAGCCAAGCCACAAAAATGCGTGTTGCTCGAGTTATATTAGCAGACATAGCGATTCTTGGCATACCAGCCCCGACATTGCCTGGATTTTGATTAGTATCTACTTGATCATCTTGATGTTTGCTAATCACAGGGTCTTTAGGGCAGCCAGAGCTGCCTTCATTACAATCACAATTGGTAAGCCAAAAGCTAACAAATAAAGCTGTGACAAGAACAATTTTCCAGCGTAGGTTCATAGAAATTAGCGCCCCCATCCATGATGCAGTGATGAAAAATCTTGCAAACGATTTGTTTTCCCAATTTCATCAACTGATACTGGAGGGGAAAGCAGCTCCTCCTTTTGCAATGAGTTAGCGTTGATGTTGTTCGTAAAAAACGTTTAAGCCGTAGCGATAGTCTTTCCAAACACAGTGGACCCAAGACTTGCTAATTTGCAATTGTGGTTGAATGGCATGTGCAACCCCAGGTGTGCCTGTGCTCCAACGATAAATATTGCTCCAAGTTTTCCCGCCATCTAAAGAATGGCAGCCAACAATATCGAACTTCCCTGCAGTGTTTTCTTGCCATGCTACATAGACATGCTGATTATCACAAGCAATTGTTGGATTTCTTGCTTCCGCACTTCCATCACTCAAAGGAATGCTTGCTGTAGCAACTACATTTGTCCCAACTAATTGTATTTTCCCAAAATAAATACGAAATTTTCTGTCCTTAGGCTGATAATATGTCCATGCCCCATAGACAGTGTTATTTTGAGCCGCAGATGTCGCAATTTCTGCTGCCATCACCTGCGTCGGAACTGCTGCATCGAATGGCTGAGGAATACTCCAGGTATCACCATTATCTAAAGAATAAGCATAATATACCTGGGCCAATTGTGAAGATTGATATTCTTGCCAAATCACAAAACAATTAGAACCAGACGCAAAAATCTTTGGTAAATGGGAAAGTGCATTATCGCTTTGGTCTAAGCGACGATCTATGTCCCAACTGCCAGGAGCTCCATAAGCACCATTGCGATAAAAAATAATCCGGCTATCTTCGCCTTGACGAATTTCTGCTACTAAATAAACAGAATCGTCGGAAAAGGCACAATCGTAGTGCAGATAATCATAATTTGAATCGGGTGTTACAAAATCTCCTTGCCAGGAAACGCCTCGATCGTCAGAGGCCACAAAAAAATTGGGATTGACATTCCACAATTCTTTGAGTTGATATGCCACATACACGTGGCCTTGATTGTCCGCTGCTAAAATAGGATTACCGCCTGAATATGTATCATCTGAAATCTGCTGGCTGCGAAAGCCATGATTAGGTTTAGAAGCTTGCGTTCGTGTTAACTGAGCAAATTTAGATGGAATGGGAAATCGAACAGAATGCCGTGCTATTCCTTCTAGAGTGCCTGTTGAATTGGATTTGCCATAGGAATATCGTTGGAAATATACATAAGTTTCAAGAATATTTTCCACAGCTTTATAGTCTGGATATTCCCAAATCACATAGACATTATCCTTGGTATCACACGTGATCTGTGGCATGCGAGCAATTTCGCCTTGGGCCACATTCACAATAAAGTCATTGAGCCATGCAAAACCATCATTGGCAGAACGGCTAAAATAGACATCTTGAAATCCATGCCGATCTGTTAGCCAGACACCATAGAGGTTACTTTGATTTATGCAAATGCTTCCTTGCCAAGCATGTGATGGGACAAGGCTACTACGTGGAATTTTTTCATCCGAGCTGGTGCCACCAATTTGAAGACTTCTTCCATGGATTTGAGGAATACTACTGTTGCGCGCTTCTGCCCAGATGCCATAAACAAGGCCAGTATCATCACAATCCACACTTGGATTAGTGATACGAAATGATTTTTCTGCTCCAGGTGTATTTAAAGGCAAGCCATAACCTGCCCATGTTTTGCCACCATCCATAGAAAAATTATAATAGACTCGTTCTTGTGGAGCATCTCGATAGTCGGTCCAAAGTGCAAAAATTTGGTTGCCAACGCCACAGATACGCGGAATATCGTGGCTGTTTTTATTCTCTCGATGAGACACTACGCTGATTTCTACTTGGGGCTGCCATACTCCTTTAATCCGAGCACGCGCCATCACTGTCCAATCGCCTGCTAAAGTAGTGTCGCGGTTCCAAACTGCACAAATATCTCCTGTGTAGCGATTGCAAGTAAAAGTTCCATAATCATCATTGTTGGTAGGGGCTTCTGAAATGGCTTCATCAACACCCCATGTATCTCCAAAATCAGTGGATACATCGTGATAAAGTCCACCCGAACCACTGATGTCAGTCCAAACTACATGCACGGTTTTGCCGTCACCCGTGCATCTTACAAAAGGAAGTACTGCACGAGTTTCAGAAACTTGTTTTTCTTCCCTCCACTTTTGCTCTCCCATGTCCCACGCACGATGGAAGATATAAAAATCAGTGCGATAGTCAACCCATGCAACATAGCAATATGTCCCATCATCGCTGCAATCCATGCTTGGAAAATGGACTAAGTATTTTCCGACCTCATCACTATTCACATAAAAAGTGGTCGGATCTGTTGTAGAAGACCAAGATTCTCCAGCATCTACAGAATAACGCATAGCTAAATCATGGTGTCCATGCCGCCACGCCACAAAAACTCGAAGGCCATTTTTGCTGCAGCAAACATTGGGGAGACTCCCCATAAAAGGAAAAGGCCATCCTGGACTTAAGGGTTTGGCAACTGCAAAGGTTGCTCCAAAGTCCTTGGATCCACTATAATACACACATTCTCGACCGGCTTGTGCATCTGCCCAAACCACATGCACATACTTCCCATCATGGCTAACACTGATTTTAACGCTTTGCAATTCTGCTCCAATTTGCAGTGGATTTAAGCGTAAGTCGCTGGTATGAAGCCACTCCCCAGTTTTTGTCTTTACGTTGAAATAAACATTGCGATCTCCATCTCTGGAATCGAGCCATGCTACATAACTTTGCTGGTCAGCAACAGCAATATCTGAAATAAAGGAGCTGGCTGCTACCCTGTCAGCAGCATCATTGCCATCAATTTGGGCATCTTGCTCTTTTGTAATGTCAGGATCATGAGTTCCACCTCCATGATTACTGTTATCGCATGCCAGCACTGTGAAGGCTAGCATTGCTAACATACATAGCCAAAATGCAAATCGCCATGAATTGGAGCAAAATTTTGCAACAAAATTCTCCATAAAATGCCCCTATGAATAGTATAATTTAAAATAATTTAAAAAATTAAAATAAAAACTTGCATATCGTATTTTTGTATTGTATCCTACTCATAAAACAAGGTCAAGGATTTTCCTTAAGAAATCAAAATTTTTCAAATCTCCTTCAACAAGTTTTCATACTTTATGAAGCAACTGTGGATTAGCTATGATGCACTGGCAAAGCCAATCGGCCAACAATGTTGTTGACAAAGTATGAATCTGTGATGGCAAAGCTAATATGGATTCCAAAATTCTTGATATTGAGTAACTTTGTTCAATCGTTTTTTACAAAATGTAACAAATACAAAAAAGGCGGCCTCGAACAAAGCCAATTTTTTTGTTTCTATCATCCAAAAATAGCAGCATTGCCAAAATAATGATGAGGTATCATAGCTTTTCTATATTATAATTTTTTTAATTCCTTGCTTTGTAAAATTGCGCACGATATTTGCACAAAGCTTCTTCATCATCTTTCCCAATTGCTTCATCTAGTGAAAGGAACCATTATGATGCGCTTTTTAGCAATTGCTTTAGTACTTGCAAGTTTTTGCTATGCTGAATTTCCCACTCCAATGGAGTTGCAACAAGAACATATCAAAGTCATTATGTTGATGAAAGACAATTCATTGCTATCAGGCAAATTTTCTTTTGCAACCACCCTCACCCGTGAAAAAAAGGGTGATTTGATTCAAGATTCGTTATCCTGCGCCTCTGTCTGCCAAACCAATGATGCCATCTCGTACTATTGCCAAAAGCAAGGTAAAGCTTTGTATGCTGTTTCCAGCATTAAAATGGCACAAGGCGCTGCCACTTTGGAAAACGTATATAAAATACTGCAAGGAGAACGCGGGCAAGGCCAAATTGTAGTGACCATCGTGCTATATGGAAAACGCAGCACTGGAGAGAAATATTCTTTAGAAATTGCAAAACCGATGGGCTGCCCAGAATTAGCTACAATTGAGCAAGTAGTAAAGCAGTATGAAAAAGATTGCCTCTATTTCCGTACAGATCGTCAAGATTATATGAAACGCATTGTGGAACTCAATGCATCCGTCTATGATGCAATTCTAGGCGAAGCTGTGAATTTGGAAAAGCTAGAATTTGGTGAAGTGCAAAGCAATATCCCCGATGATCATCGCATGGTATGGACCCGCTGCACAGGCAAATTAAGCAATTATCCTTATATCATGGCTGTGCAAGGCGTGAGCACACAACAAGATTGCTTTACAAAAGCATTTAAATGCAGGTCTGATTGCATCCAGGCAACCTGGTGGACACCTGGTATTTATGTCAATAGCAATGCTTATGTAATTTGCCACTAACTCACACTTAAAAAGCAAAGCTTTTCAAAAGCTTTGCTTTTTTATTTTCATTTCATTATAATCCAAACTTTGTAACTTCAATTGATATTTTAGTTGTTTGAAATATTTTATTGGCATTTTATTTGCTCATTTTTTAACTAGCTTTTTGTAAAAAGCTAAAAAGATTTTTGGCATTTTTCTCATTTGGGAGGCAAATTATGAAGTTGCTAGCATGTTTCGCTTTGATCGCTTGCTTATGCATGGTCCATGCGCAAGAAATTTCTATCCAGACAGAACACAATCAGTATCTGGTAGAACACAACAAGAAAATTTTTGCAACAGCAGAATCCACTGTATTTGAAGTGCAAGGTTTGCCAGGTGGGCATCTGGATATTTCAGTCAAAATCGTGGAAAACAAATTTTCAGTTTTTGTCCGCTTAGGTGATAAAAAATTATACCAAGAAGGTGTGATCACCCTGGACAAAAAGACTGAAATCATTGCAATGACCAAAATTCCTGATCCAACAGCAGCCAAAGAATTGAAATTTGCACTTACTTTTGGTCTTGCTGAAGGCCAGATTGGTCTTAACGTGCAAGGCAATTTTGCAGAGCTGTTCCCTAAAGATCCTGTGGATATCATGCTCGTTGGTGCTGCTGCCCGCGTTTATCCTTGTGTCAAGGAACATGCAGGCACAGATCACTATCGTCCATGCATCATGGCATTTGTCTATGCTGAACGTCCATTGTTCTGCTTCTTGTTCAAAGAAACACCTGAACAAGCTGAACGCAGCTTTGATTGCCCAAAATGCGATTATCCTCTGTACAAATATGCCCATTATTGCAATGCTTGCAAATCATGCTTCGATGCTAGTAAGTTAAAATGCACTAATTGCTGGAGTTCCAATTGGAGCAATGGCAAAATTTGCAGTCAATGCGGCTTTTGCTATTACTAAGATTCAGGCATTTTTTTCTTGCAAAAAATCAATGATGTGTTAAAATTTACTTCGAATAGCAAATATTGTTGTTATCATTTTGTAACACAATGGTGCAGTAATATTTGCATACCATAAAAACAATCATAGACAATCAGACTATTTGCAAAACTCATATTCGCTCAGTTTGCAATTTGTGAACTGGGCGATTCTTCTTTGATGGATCAAATTTTTATGCTGCGAATTGTGTTCAAGTTATGCACCACCTGG
>JAKLHB010000229.1 GCA_022710345.1 Planctomycetota bacterium | reverse complement strand
CCTCGTCATCTCCAAAGCACCAGCGAGTTTTGCTTCCTGCACGGCAAGCATATTCCCATTGGGCTTCGGTGGGAAGGAATAGGCCGACTTTTTGGCAAAATTCCACGCAATCATTCCAAGAAACACATTCCACAGGACGATCATTTCCTTTGAAGTATGATGGATTGGTGTTCATGATCCTTTGCCACACTCCTTGTGTCACCAATGTCTTACTCATGAAATACGGCGATAAGGTGATCTGGTGCACGGGTTTTGTATGATCATAATCATTGCTTCCCATCTCGAACGTCCCACCTGGAATCAACACAAATTCAAGGCCGGTTTGGGCATGTTGGAATTCTAGCATATCATTGCTCAACTTACCACACGTATATGAGGCCACTCGCAACAAACTCATGCCAATCTCTGATGTTTTCCCCAAGATTGCGCCAAGGTGGGGAAACTTTTTTACAATCGGTGCAGTCGTAGGAAATTGAGACAATGTAGGCACTAGTTTTTGCTCTTGACTTAATCTTTCTAACATGATGCTATCCTTTTTCAATCAACTTGTTATTAAAGCCGATCAAGGCTCAGCAATCAAGGTGGCTTATTTCTGAACTTTTTCTAAAACATTTGAAATTTTAGGCACTCAATTGGGCTGCCATATTTGTTGTCATCTTTCTTGCATTTCTTGTTCGCCAGGGCGGTGATCATACCAGACACATAACATAAAAGATCGATCAAGTAGGGGCGACCAGCCGGCCAGCCGGTCGCGCCTACATCCACATACGAAAACTAAGCATTATGGTGGAATGATAAAAACGAAGCTCATCCAACAACAACGTTATTTTGCTTTGCTTTTTCTTAATTCTGCGAGTGTTTGTTTGATCTTTTGCTTTTCTGCGATTGGGATGCTCATATAATCTAGGTCTGATGCGTAAAGCGCTTGGGTATACCAATGGATGGCTTGCTCTAAATTGCCTTGCATTGTTGCAATTTGGCCTGCGAATGTTAAAAATGGAATTTTATATGGATATAATGCAATGGCTTCTTGTATGATGGAATAGGCTTGTGCTAGAGCATGGGTTCGTAAGTGGGACTGCGTCTTTCCCCATTTTTGATATAAATCGGCTTGTTCTTTCCAAAAATTTGCCAATCCCCAAAAAGCGGGCAAACTTCTGGGCTGTTGGGCAATGGCGGTTTCTAAAGGTTTTCTACATTCATAAAGAGCATTTTCAAGCTCAGGGGTAAGCCGCTGTAGATATAGTTTTTCTTTTTCGATCCAATGGGCAATTTGTCGCAATTGAAAAAGGCTTTGGTTGGAGAGCAATTCATGATCAGTTGGGCCTAATTCGACAGCACGATCTAATCTTTCTGCGTATGCCAGTGCCAGTTCAATTTGTTCCTGAGGATTTTGAGGATTTTGTAAGGCATTTTGCAATTGGCTAATTTCATATTGGAGATACGATAGTTCAATTCTTTTGGGTACTCCTACAAAAGCCATCCACAATAATATACAGGAGGTCATGACCAAAATCAAGGCATTGGTCCATGTCGGGATGGTATATTTTTTTTGCTCAACTCCAGGAATCACCAACCATATTCCTAGGACTAACCACCCTTGTTGGCTCAATGCAGGGACATACCAATTCATATCTAAAAAATTATGGAATCCAAAGGCAATCAGGCCAATTGCACAACCTGCTTGCAATTTTTTGATACAAGCTGTAAAGTGACAAGTTTGGAAAAATATAAAGCAGATCAGCCATAATATAACACTGCATAGAAAAAGAAAATATGGAATGACTCCAAGGCAGCCAGTGATCCAAGGTATATTGGCTTGAAGCCAATATTCTAGCGTATCCCATTCAAAAGATCTGCCCCATAAGGCCAGCAATGTTAAGGAAAAAAAAGCTGCAGAAATATATAGAATAAGGGCGATGAATGAATTGGATCGAGTGGGATGCTTGTCTTGGGCAGGTGAACTGGCTACTTCTTGAGCATTCCTCTGTTTACTTTGTTGATCAGGAGTCAAGGCAGCGGTTTGATCTTGCCTGGCTTGACTATTTGCAGCAGCATTACTTTGTGCTGATGCGATATATTGCTTGCGCATGGAATAAATTGCATAGATAAGCCATAAGAGCGCCAATGTTCCGACAATCCCTGTTTCTAGGGTCCATTGTAAAAAGCAATTGTGGGCTGTGTTGACTTCTTCAACCCAAGGTTCCTTGAATGTGTAGTAGTAATGCTTGAAATTCGCAATTCCTATGCCTAAGAAGGCGTGTTTGAAAAAAATGGCACAACCTGCAGTCCAATATCCAATGCGCATGACCATGCTCAGGCTTCCCAGCCCAACTGCATCCAGCGAGTGGGTATATAACATCAAGCTGGTGATCCCACAAATGATGAAAATGCCAACAACACAAAGCCAGAGCATTGGTTTGGGATATTGATGCTTGGTATACCAAAAGGCATAGAAAAAAATTGCAAGGGCTATGCTCAATATGCCGCCTCGTGACCCAGTGAAAAATAAGACTAACGCAGCAAACCCAAAAACAAAAAGCATGACATAAAATTGTTTCAGCTTATTCCCCCAGGTATAAAGCACGAAAGCACCTAAAATGGGCAGATATAGGATCACATAGCCACTCAAAGAGTTGGTCAATGGGAAATGGCCAAATACATAAGGGCTATGGAGGCGAATGTAAAACATTTGCAGTGTATCTTGGCCAATGCTTAATTCTTGCATGATCTGAGGATGCTGGGCCACAAAAAATCTGGAGACCGGCAGCCCAATCGAATATTGATATAGGCTATAGATCATTTCTAAGCTAAAACAGGCTAAAAGAAAGCTGAGCAGCCGACGTTGAATACAAGCATCATGCAGCCAATGACAAAATCCAATGAACAAGACAATATCTGATGCCCAAATCCAGCCTTGTTCGCAAGCTGCAGTGGGGTCAACGGCCCAGCAAGCACTGAAAAAGGGCATGCAACCAAAACATCCTAACGCCAAGAGGAATCGTATGCTTAGCCAAGTATGTCCGGATTTGGCAATATGTGCCAACCACATTAGCACAAATCCGCTCCAGGAAAATAGCCAGACAATGGCATTTTCGCCTACTGTAACTTGCAAGCCTGGCAGAAACAAGCGCAGCATAATCGCGCAGCATAAAAGCCAAATCGAAAGGTTTTGATACAATTTTTGCAAACGTTCTGTGGCAAACCGCTGGGTTATGCCTGGATGATCTATTTTTTTGCTCATAGTATTGAGTATTAAATTGATTGACATAACTTTGAAAAATCGTATTCGTAGCCGCACGTTTATGGCTACGGATACCGTGATGTTTATGATACATCATGCCATGAGATGCAAAAAACTTAGTTGACAGACCATTGAGTTGATCTATGTTTGCAAAAACGCTAGGTGCATGACCTAGCGTTTTTGCTCATGTTGCATTTGTCCATGATTATGGTCGAGTCAACGTATCTTTTTTATCCAATGCAAGAGGCATGGAGAACGCTTGTTGCCCCAATTTTTTGCCTGACAAATCATAGGTGCATAAAGTGGTTTCACTTTTGCTTGACAAAACTAATGTATAAATTTTTTGCTTTTGAATTGCGATACCTGCGCTAATCACTTCCCCTCTATGATTGAGAAACATAGGTTGTTCCTTGTCTTCTGAATAAACATAAGCATTGTTGCCCACGCTTGCTAGGATAAGGCTTGCATCTCCGGCGATTGCCACACATTGGATGGAATCTTCTACTGGCACTTGTTGTGTTTGATATTCGCTAGCGCTTGCTAATTCCCATTGGATCAGTTTGCCTTCCTGGTCTCCAGTCAGCAAAAAGCCATTTTCAGAAAATTGCATATCTTGCACCTGCGCTTGATGTCCATGCCTGCTTTTGCTCTTTGTCTGGCTTTTTCCTTGTCCCAATTGCTGGAATAATTTAGATGTAACAGCATCCCAAATCAGGACTTGCCCATCTGCATGACCAGTGGCTATATAATGCCCATCGCTGCTATAGGCCAAGGTTGTGATCGGAGCAAAAATTTTTTTTGGTTCTTCAAACATGCTTTGCTGAGCTTGGGTGGTCTTGAAAATGGCTATGCAGCGATTTTGGAAAATGTTCCAAATGCGTATTGTAGGAGTACCCAGAGATGTATGATCTATCCAAAGTATACGTTGCCTGGCTTGCATGAGCGCAAGAGGACTCGGAATATTGGTACATAGTGCATTGGATATACGTATGCTTAATGATAAATGCCTGAACATATTGCATTGTTGGGTGATATGCTCTCCGTTGCTAGGCTCTGCCTGTTGGCCTACCTTAGGCTCTGTGGATACCGAAATCGCTGGGGTTGCTGCTCCCAAGGGTTGGGGCGTTATTGCTAATGAATGCGTTTTCTCTGGATCGGCTGGATATCCAGGCTCGGGAGCAGGTTTTAGCTCAGTTGGCTCTGTTGGAATTGTTGGCACACCAGGCTTACTTGTTATCAATACAGGTGCTGGTGCTGGCTCCCCATGCCTCGGCGTTTGGAGGATGGGCAATAAAGGTTTAGTCTCGGCCGGTATTGTGGGCACAATAGGGTTGGATGTTGTTAACGCAGGGTTAGGCTTTGGCTGTGCTGGCAACGTAGGCTCTGGCTTGGTTGGCAATGTAGGCTGTGCTGGCAACATAGGCTCTGGCTTGGTTCGCAACGTAGGCTCTGGCTTAGTTGGCAACGTAGGCTCTGGCTTAGTTGGCAACGTAGGCTGTGCTGGCAACGTAGGCTCTGGCTTGGTTGGCAACATAGGCTCTGTTGGCTGTATAGCCGTTGCATTGTCTGAATTGGCTTGCACCACAGGCCAAACGAAAAACTGGTCGTCCATCTCGTAGATGCTGAATATAGCTAGGTACCATAAGCTAAGGACGTATATCGTAAGAATCACTCGAAGAATATTTTTTGCCATGGCAATTCCGCGTAAAGATCACGGCTCCTACAAACGAACTCCAATATATTTATATAAGGAGTCTAAAAACTCATTCCAATTTTCAACTACAATGGGATAAGAACTGGCATAATAATAAGCCCACGGCTGCTCTAATCCAAGATGTAGATAGCGCTGCACGCTTTTGAAAACCCATTCATCACTCATCAAATAGATGTCTAAATGGCGTTCTATACCTGGATGAGAAAAGCTATGCCCTATTTGTTGTCCTGAAATTCGAAGGCCTTTGATGTCTGCATTAACTTCAATAAATAATGCTTCATCTTTTAAAATAGAATAAATTTCTTCAAATTCTTCTTCGCCACAGAAAAAATCTAGGTCAATATCGTATGTTGGCCATAAGCGATGTCTTGGAACTTCCCAGAAATTGTAACATGAACCAGGGATTCGTAAGGCATCTTCTTGCAAAACTGGATTATCTGCCACAGTTCCGCGCATGGAAATGCCAACAGATTTAGGAATCACGGTTTTTAGGCGTTGGCAAAAAGTGCTGATGAATGCCAGTGTGCTTTCCACAGAAACGAGATATTTAGCAATCTCCATCGCTAGAGTTTTTATACCTAAGTCTAAGGCTGTTTCTGGTACAAGAACGGCCAAATCAATGATTTTGTTCGTTAATAGGTCTGTTAAATACTCGCGGCGATATTTTCCTGGTGGTGGTGATGCTAAAAGCCTAGGCACAGGTAAAGTGCTTAAAAAAACGAGTGGTTTTTGGGTATCTGCAATTCCTGCAAATTCATTCTTTTTTGCAGTTTCCAGCAAAATTTCCTGGTCTTTTTTGGATACTGGAATCATTTGGATGGGAAATTTGTATATTTCTCCATTGACATCTATATCCAATGTGCTATCTTCATATAGCTCGCGGACTTGTTGCCGATATTCGTGGATATCTTTACAGCGGCGTAATGCCATATAATACCGATAGCTGCGATTTCCTGGTTGGCGAAATTCTGTATCTCGAAATGCAAAAGTAAATGGCGATTTGGTTCCGTAGGGCACGCCAAAACGTTCTTGAGAATCTAATATTTGCAATATCCTACAACAGAGAACAGGTATGCACGAGGCTTCCTCTTTTTCTTTATAGGTTTCCATAATTTTCTCCCATTTCTCAAGAGCTTTTGAAAAAAGATTGCATTCTACGTTCATTTGTGCTAATAATACAATCACTTACTTGGTTTTGCAAGAAAATTCATTCAAAGGAGATTTTTTATGAGCGAATCATCTAAAGAATCCAAGGGTTATAGCGTATTTTGGGTCATCTTTTCCATTGTGCTGCTGCTATTATTAGGCATTAGTTTTTTGATCAATCTGGCATTAGGTGTCACAGTGGCAGCCTTAGGTGCTCCTGGCACAGAATTGATCGGATTGCATAAAAAAACCATAGAAAAACGTGGGACAGGAGATTCTCAAATTTTAGTCATCAACCTCAAAGGAGTGATCTCTTCTCAAAAATTCCTGAGTGAAGCAGTGATTCATCCAGACTCAGTTCAAAAACAATTGAAACAAGCCACAGACGATCCAAAAATCAAGGCTGTGATTCTTAAAATTACCTCTCCAGGAGGCGAAATCACTGCAAGTGACAAAATTTATCGAAATATTTTAGAATTCCGAGAAAAAACTAAAAAGCCTGTGATTGCTTATTTGGAAGGACTGGCAGCATCAGGTGGATATTATATTGCAGCAGCTTGCGATGAAATTATTGTCCATCCGATGTGTATCACCGGAAGCATTGGCGTGATCATGAGTTTTATGCAGTTTCAAAAGTTAATGGAAGAAAAATTAGGAATTAAGTATATTGTAATTAAATCTGGAGAACATAAAGATTTAGGATCATTTGCTCGCGATTTAACAGAGCAAGAAAAGGTAATTTTCCAAGAAATGATCACCGAAATGTATGAACGTTTTTTAGAAGTGGTCACCAAAGCTAGGCCAGTATTGGCTCAAAAATCGAGAGAAGAATTGCTCAAAATTGCCGATGGTCGCATCTATACAGGCAAACAGGCGTATGCGTTAGGTCTTACAGATTATTTAGATTATTGGGAAAAAGCTGTGGAGCGTAGTTGCACTTTGGCTAAATTGGATAGCCAAAATATAGAAGTACTAAGCTTTGATGAATTAAAGTCCTTATTCCAAGAAATATTAGCCAGCCAAACTACGCAAAAGCAATCCATTTCTGAAGAAATTGTTTCTACAATCTGGCAACAAGGGCAACCTCAATTGTATTATCTCTGGCCTGGGAAATAAATTAAAGCATTCCCAGGGTAATGCCCTGGGAAAATTAGTTTTTGGTCTTTTTCTCCTTGCCGTGCAAAAAAATCTTTTGCATTATGAAAAATTGGTGCTATACTAATGACAGTGAAGTTCGCAACGTTTGACTGACAATTATTAGCATTGCAAATTTGAAAAAGGACGATTATGGTACTTGCGGTAGAATTATTCAAAGCATGTTGCGGATCTGTAGCAAAAATCGCTACTTTTGCCTCCTTAGATCCAATGGCTGGGCCACCAAGTAAAAATGTCGTAGAATATCTAACTCGGCACAATGTTTCGGTGGATGATCTTAGGCTCCTATATCGCGAGGCCATGCAAAGAGGGCCATATATGCTGGAACTTGCATTGCAAGAATCCGAAGGATTGGAAAGGCTATTGGCTCCATTTGCTACAGAGTGCCATGAGGATATCCTAAGCATCCGAGAACGGGTTGTATTAGTATGCCAAAAATTGCGTTCTCAAGATGTGCTAGATGAAATTGTAATGAGCTTAGATTCGGGACATATCCAAAATGCAATCCAGGAAATGGGCACTGCAAAAGAAGTGTTCGTTTTGCCAGATACATTGGTTTTTTATTTCAATAAAATTAGTGGTTATAGTCCAGAAGATGTGGCATTTCAATTTTTAGTACATAAGAAGTTTTTGTTTGAATGTATAGATTATCAATATCGTACGATCTTTTTAAATGAGAATCGCCTTAAAAT
>JAKLHB010000228.1 GCA_022710345.1 Planctomycetota bacterium | reverse complement strand
TGCCCAGATTGGTTTAGTCATGCTGGATATTGTATTGAATCTGTTTGAGAAGCGCGGTAAGGCTGAGTGAGATGCTGAGAATTTTTAAGAATTCCAAAGGATATGGATGCCCTTTTTTATGAAAGATTTATCCTTAACTTAACACGTATGACCTAGAGCTACGTTTTTGCAAAAAAGTGCTTTATTCAGCTTTTTAGCTTAGAACATTAATTGTGAACATTCTACTGAACAAGGCCTCCATCTCATGCTTTACCGCGGTGATTACATTCGCCTGGAGCTTACAGAAGTCATCCGAATCAATCAGTTGCTGCATACATACGATTTTGCAGCTTGCAAGAGCTGGTATGACAGCTTACCACAAAAAGAACAATGTGCGCTTGTGACCTGGCTCTATCGCTATGGCAATGAAACTTATCCAACATCCACAGATTATCAATACGCCTTGGCAACCACTCGCATTATCTGCAGCCCTGAATTACAAAGCTTTGCAGAAGCAATCACCCAACGAGAACCTGCCAAAAGCAATTGGGTAATACTCTCTCACTTTCCTTCCTGGATCAACACCGTAGATGACCAAGAACGCAGCCAGGCTCTGGCCCTTTTTTTCTATATTTTTTGCCACTCTGATCAACAACGCCGAATCTTCTGCGGCAATCATTGCCATCATTGGTGGCATCAAGATCTATCTGACCCAGAAGTAGTGGCCCGGTTGCTGAACAAGTAAGATTTTTGTTTGCAGAGTTTTTTAAACTTTATCTTTCTAAAAATATTGCGAAGCGATTAGTCAGCCCTTTACTTCCTGCATTATGCAAAAAGCCCGCATTTCAATTGAAATGTGGGCTTTCTTTTAGTTACAGAATGCTATTTTTGCAAGGGGAATTTTTTATAGCTTTCTTCCAAAATCGCAATACCAGGTAATTTCTTACCGGCTAAGAGTTCGATCAATGCTCCGCCTGCTAAACTCATATAGCCAATTTGTTCTGGCTTCACACCAAAGCTTTCGATCATTTGGCCAGTATCTCCACCGCCCATGACCGAGAAAATGTTGGTGTTATTCACAAGGACTTGGAGGACTTTCTTAGATCCATCGCCAAAAGCAGGATTGCGATCAAATGCACCTAATGGGCCTTTCCAATAGACCATCTGGCTGTTGTATACGATTTCCATATATCTTGTGATGGTCTTACTGCCAATGTCCAGCACAGCTCCCTTTTCTTTGAGTTCAGCCGGGATATCTGTGAGGCTGCATTCTCTGCGGCTCTTGTCAGGCATTTCGTATGCAACATCTTCTGGCAAGACAAAGCGATCTGCATATTTTTCTAGCAACTTGGCAACACGATCTTTTTCATCCCAAATGCTTTTGCCCTTGGAATCTTTCTTATCCAATGGTTTCTTGCTCAATGGGCCAAGATCATATCCTTTGGCAAACATGCAAATCTGGCCTAATAGGCCGCCTGTCAAGATTTTTCCAACCGTACCTTGTTCGAGAGCCTTTTCAATGAGTTCGAGGTAGTCTTGAATTTTAGCCCCGCCTAGCACAAAAGTAACCTTGCCTTTGCCGGTTTTGTTGTGTTCGAGCAATTCAATCACGCGAGAAGAACCAATGAGTTCTTTCTTAATGCAAAGTCCGGCTAGGTTTGGAATCTGGGCAAAACCAACCACTGACATTTGAGCACGGTGTGCTACAGAGAAACCATCCATCACAAAATACTGAATACCAGCTTCAAGCAAATCTTTGACGAACTTTTCTTGAACAAATTCTTCGCGTTTCATTTTGGCGGTTTCCTGTACCAGGAACCGAACATTTTCTAGCACCAATACTTGACCTGGCTTTAAGCCTTTGATGGCCTTGATGGCATCGCTATTGAGTCCCTTGCGTTCTTCATCATAAGTATTGCCTGGACATACCAATTCAGGTAGTTCTTTGGGGTGCTCCTTTTTGAGCATCATATACAAGGGGCCTAAAGAAACATATCCAAGTTCGCCTTCTCGGCCATTGTGTGCAGCAACTACCACACTTGCGCCAGCGTTGACCAAATATTGGATGGTCTCAAATGCTGCTTTGACGCGTTCTGTGAATGGCATCACACCACTTTCCAATGTGGCATTGGTATCTACACGGACTAAAACTTTTGCGCCTTTAAGCTGAGATTGATAGTCTTCGATAGTATAAAAATGCATGGACTTCTGCGCTCCAAAATGTTGAAAAACATCAAAGTTAATCTTCACAATGGTTCACTTACCCAGTACAAGCACGAGAATCTCTCATTCCACCTGCGAAGGTAGAGCCGGCTCATAGAAGTATGGCAAATATTTTTACCATTTTGATTTATAATTCAAAGGGTGACAAATATTTGCCAACATCTTTATTACTTTTGCTCGGTTGTTACAACTTTTTCTTTATACAACGAGCATTTGCGAGTTTTGGAAGGGAAAACTGTGGCTTTTTTTGCGCCGCCAGTGCTCTTGGCTAAACATATATGCCGATCATGGTCAAAATGTTGGCAATGATAGCCTTCTACCTGTTGTTCCCCTTTAAGATATTTGGGTTCAAAACAACGAACTTTCACCAAAGTAACCTTTCGTAAATAGAAACAAAATCGAGTTTGCTATATTTTAGCTATGGCTTTTTAAAATGCAACTAAAAAATATGAAAAAAACTTGACCAAATGAATATTTTGATGTAAACTATAGGTTTAGATTGCATGGATGGGTGCCATTGAAGTGGTCTTGTCTATGCTTTTTTTCTTGGAAAGGTCTTTATCATGGTACGAAAACTGAATTTTTATCCTGGCCCAGCAACATTGCCAGTATCAGTCTTAGAAAAAATCCAAATAGAGATGCAAGATTTTCAAGGTACTGGTATGTCTATTTTGGAAATCAGCCATCGTTCTGATGCGTTTGAAAAATGCCTGGCACGTGCAAAGCAAAATCTACGTGACATCATGGATATTCCGAACGACTACGAAATTATCTTTGTAGGCGGTGGGGCAAGCACGCAATTTGCCATGATCCCGATGAATTTCTTAGGTGATGATCAAACTGCAGATTATGTTTGCACAGGTGAATGGGCACAAAAAGCCATTAAAGAAGCCAAACTTTTTGGCAAGGTGAATACAGCGGCTAGCTCTGAAAAAGAAAGCTTCCGATATATTCCTAAAGAATTTAAGTTTACAGCAGACGCACGATATGTGCATATCACCACCAACAATACAGTGTATGGTTCTCAATGGCATACATTCCCAGAAACTGGTGCAGTGCCTTTATTTGCAGATATGTCTTCTGACATTATGTCTCACAAGGTAGATATTCGTAAATTTTCCCTCATTTATGCTGGTGCCCAGAAAAACTTAGGGCCGGCTGGCGTTACTGTGGTGATCATTCGTAAAAATTTGTTGGAACGTGTAGTTCCTAATCGTAAAATCCCCACTATGTTACAGTATAAGACTCATGTAGAAAAAGACTCTTTGTATAATACTCCTCCTGTTTTTGCAATTTATGTCATTGCTTTGGTCACAGATTGGACGAAGCAAATTGGCGGGCTTGCCAAAATCGAGGAATTGGGCCAGCAAAAAGCAAAATTAGTTTATGATACCATTGATGCATACCCTGAGTTCTATCGTGGAATGATTGACAAAGACAGCAGATCTAAAATGAATGCCACATTCCGCTTACCCACAGAAGAACTTGAGAAAAAATTTGCATCAGAAGCTGAAGCCAGAGGCTTTCTTGGTCTCAAAGGCCATCGCTCTGTTGGTGGAATGCGTATCTCCATGTACAATGCAATGACAGTGGATGGGATTCAGGCATTGTGCGCATTTATGCATGAATTCGTAAAGAAACATAAATAGTTATTCATTCATAACTTGCAACTATTCAAAAGGAGCGGCCTTGAAGCCGCTCCTCATGGAATAGCCAATCTCCAACCCAGAAAGGAGACAACATGATGGCAAAATTGGGCGTAGTGATTATTTTATTTGTTTTTTTGAGTTGTGCAGGCGCTTTGCCAGTTGTCACAACTGGCCTGGTTTCCTACTATTCCTTCAATGGCAATGCCAACGATGGATATGGAACAAGTCATGGTTCTCCCCAAAATGGGGCGTATCTGACATCAGGCTATACTGGCACTGCTGCAAGTGCTTATGCTTTTGATGGAATTGATGATTATATAGATTGTGGCTCTTCTCCCGCTACCCAGTTTAGCGATAATCAAAGCTTTTCCATTTCGCTTTGGATGAATGTGGTAGCGAATGACAATCGCAAACCAGTCATAGATCGCTACCGATATGGGATTGAAGTTGGCCCTGATGAAAGCCTTTATTTTTGGGTGAGGACGTATGATGCTGCAACGTGGACATCCAGCGCTGCTACATACACTACTCCTTTAAATGCTGGTTCTTGGTATCATGTCGTGGCTGTTTATGAAGACTTTGGCACCACGCAAAATGTGAAGCTTTATCTGAATGGCTATTTAATCCAAAGCGTATCTGGCCCATTGTCCAACACTTATCCATATACCTCTCTATATATTGGCAAAAGTAATCATATTGGAGGTATTTATTATCAAGGCTCCATGGATGAAGTGGCTTTGTACCAACGTGCTCTTGGAGATGCTGAAGTAATGCAACTATATGGAGTTCCTGAGCCTAGCACAATAATATTGTTTTTTATATTTGGAATTTTTTTGTTTAAAATGAAAATGAAAAATCGTGGCGAATGATGACTGCTATGGTTGCGCACAAACCACTGGAGTTTTTTATGAAAAAATTATACATCTTTTTATTTATATGGTGCTTTTTGAATTGCGTCATTGCGCAAACCGAAGCACCGGCCTTAAATCCAATGGTCATGGGTGCAGGCAAAAGCATGGATCGAGAAACTGCATTTCGTTTAGCATGCCAAGAAGCGCTATATTCTCGGTTAGCAATTCTACTTTCCAGAGATTTATTCCAAAAGCATCAAACTGAAATTCAACGATATTTGGCAAAACATTATCAAAAATATTTTGTGGCAGAACCCAATATTGAGTATTGGGATGGTTGGGAAATGAAGGTTCAGGGTAGGGCGGATTTAGAAAAGATGCTAAATGAAATCCAACGATATTTAGTCATCCCAGACTTAGAGCAACGGGTTGCTATTTTCCAATGGGATGACGCTCGTATCCAGATCACTGCTTCTTATGCCTCTCCAGAACAACTCAAGCTCATTGCGCAAGCTCAACTCGAAAACATATTGCGGAACTATGGGCTTTCTTTCACCACACCGCAGCAAATTCAGCAGACCATGACCCGTGAGATGCTGGAATCTGGCACCCTTGCAACTGGAGAATCCACAGCTTTTGTGGAAAACCACCAATCCCATTTTTTAATACACGCAGGTCTTGTGGTTCAGCGATGTATGAAGCCTTATGCAACAACTGTGTTGCAGTATGGGCAAGTCCAAATGTCTGTAGAAATTTATCTAGGCCATGACCAAACCAAAATTTTCAGCAAAGTCTTTCCACCTGATGATGCAGTGTATGGAACAAGGCTAATTCCCCACGAGGCCATGAGCCAGCAGATTTATGAACAATTGGTCAGCAAAGTCAGCCGCATGGCAGGTCAAGAAATTGCAAACTGCATGCGCACGTTTCATCCATATCCTAAAACTCGGTACATGGTTTATTTTGCTGGATTTAGCAATAGCCAAAAACTTTTGATTCTCAAAGCATTTGATCAAATGCTTGCAAGACAGCAGCTAGAAGATGTTCAACGCAGCATTTCAGGCGGAGATGCTCTTAAAATGATTGTGCAGAGCCAAAAGAAAATGAGTGCACTCCAAGATATGATTGTCACTCATTGTAGTGACCAAGGCATTTTAATCGTCCTAGACCCTAGCCGCCAAGATGAACTAGACCAAAGTTTTTACTATACACCTGCAGAATAAGCGTATTCGAATGGGTGTCGAAAAACCTTTCTCAAGGCCTTGCATAACGCTCTATCGTAATTTTCGTTTGAGAGAATGCTATGAATATTGAGGAAAGAATTCGTAAATTGGCTGATCAATACTCATCTGAGCTAAAAAAGAAAATGGCAGAACGAGTTGAAGAAATGGAAAGTGATGACCAATCACACTATCTTCTCTATCGCGTTTTGGGAATAACAGATGAAGAAGGAAAGCTAATAGATATTTATCAAAATAAAGGACGCTTTTTGTATACATATTTGGGTGCTTTTCTTGAAGAAGCCGCTTTTTTATGTTTGCAGGCCAAATTTCCCAAAGCTCAAAAAGCCAAAATTAAAAATACGATTGGCAAACGTCCCAAACAATTCGAGATTGATTGCTTGATAAACACTGATGCTATAGAAATTAAATGGCGTGACGCAACAACAGATGGAGATCATATCACAAAAGAACATACAAGGATTCAAGCTATAAAAAAAATGGCTATACACCCATTCGAATTATGTTTTATGAGCCAAATCGAGACCAAGCAAGACGGATTCAAGCCACGCTTAAAACAATTTATGATGGTGTTGGTGGGCAATATTACGCAGGCGAGGCTGCTTGGAATTATATCCAAGAACGTACTGGTATTGACTTGAAAGCTATTCTATGGCAAATTGCTAAATCTAATGAAGGCGTATAAAAGATGCAGGTTATACATGGTGATTGCCGTACTATATTGCCAACTCTCGAAGAAGGTAGCATTCAACTCATTTATTTAGATCCACCATTTTTCACTCAAAAAGAACATATACTGCGAACACGCGACAACTCTATCGAATACACATTTAAAGATTGCTGGATATCTCTTGACGAGTATATTTCGTTTATGAAAAATGTGCTAATTCAATGTAAACGAGTCTTAAAAAATGATGCGAGCATCTTCCTACACTGTGATCGAATAGCATCGCATCATCTTCGAGTTTTATTAGATGAAATTTTTGGGAAAGAGCATTTTCAAAGCGAAATAATTTGGGCTTATAAACGATGGTCAAACTCCAAAAGAGGCTTGTTGAATGCACATCAAACAATCTATTTTTATAGTAAGTCTGCTGCTTTTAAATTTAATACAATTTATACAGATTATTCTCCAACAACAAATGTAGATCAAATTTTGCAGGCAAGAATACGCAAAGTTGGTAAAGTAATGTATCATCGTGATGAAAATGGCGATGTAATTTTGGCTAAAGAAAAAAAAGGAGTCCCTATTTCTGATGTATGGAATATACCATTTCTTAATCCTAAGGCAAAAGAACGGGCAGGATATCCAACTCAAAAACCTTTATTGCTATTAGAACGTATAATCGAAATATCAACGGATCGCAACGATGTAGTATTAGATCCGTTCTGCGGAAGTGGTACCACTTTAGTAGCCGCAAAACTTCTTGGTAGAAAATATATAGGTATTGACTCTTCTGCTAAAGCAATACATCTTACAGAAAAACGGTTAGCAGCACCCATCAAAACTGAGTCTCATCTCGTTTCTACAGGTGTGAGCAGCTATTTAGCAAAGACAAATTATGAAAGAGCAATCCTTCAGTGCATAGGTGCTATTCCAGTTGAAAGAAATAGCGGAATAGATGGCTTTCTAAGGACATATATAAAAGGATTTCCTATTGCAGTACGCATACAAAAATCAAATGAATCTATAGAAACTGCGAAGCAGCAATTAATCAAAGCTAGCCGTTCAAAAAACTGTATTGCAATGATTTTGGTTAGGACTCATAGAACTACTGAACCTTTTTTGTATGAGCAAGAAGAAAATCCGAAGCTCTTAGTCATAGATTCTTATGATTTAGCAGTAGAAGCCTGGCTAGAACAACACCAAGATATTGAAATTAGGCTAAATACATAAATTTTTGATATATTTACTTCCAGAAATTCGCTATATTGAGAATTTTTAAGTAGCAAACAGGTTAAGCAAACGAGTTGCATAAAAAATATAAGACATGTTTGGTCAATACGTAGGATTGCAGCAATGTCATGTTTCTTGAACAATGAAC